>JBARUV010000137.1:0-10936 GCA_049645905.1 Sulfitobacter sp. | reverse complement strand
TCGTGTTACGGCGGATTGCCAGTTCTGCGGTGCGCACTACGATCTTGACCCCTCTACCGTCGGGTTTGAGGCCGAAGCAGTTGACGATGCCTGACCATTCAGGCGCCATCCAGATCGAGAACCTGCGTGCCGCGCTGTCAATGCGCGGCGCTGCTTCATCTGATGTTGATCTGAATTCGGATGTTGTCCTTCCGGAGGGCCGCACACTGCGGCCTGCGGGCGTGCTTGCTCCCATCATTGAGCAGAACGGGCGGTTGGAATTGTTGCTTACGAAACGGTCTTCGGCGCTAAAGCACCACCCCGGCCAAATTGCGTTTCCGGGAGGGAAGCAAGACGACAGCGACACGGATGCAATTGCCGCTGCCCTGCGCGAGGCACACGAAGAGATCGGTCTCCCGCCCGATATCGTGGAGGTTCTTGGAACGCTGCCAGCGCATGAGACAGTCACCGGCTTCTTGGTCACACCTGTCATTGCTTTTGTCAGGCAGGGATTTCAGATCGTTGCAGAGCCGGGTGAGGTCGAAGAGGTCTTTGCCGTTCCGCTGGATCACGTACTGAATGCGCATAATTACCTGATTGAATCGCGTCGGTGGCGCGGTCAACGCCGGCATTATTACGTGGTTCCCTATGGCCCCTATTACATCTGGGGGGCAACCGCGCGTATGTTGCGCGCATGGAGCGAAAAAATGACATCTTGATCCCGCCGACAACACGGTGGCTGGCAGACCCGAATGCGCAGTTGGTCTGTCGGGCCATTGCAGCGGGTGGCCATCAGGTCTTGTTTGTCGGCGGATGTGTCCGAAATGCCCTGTTTGGATTGCCCGACAGTGACGTTGATCTGTCCACCGACGCGCACCCCGATCAGGTAACTGCGTTGGCGGAACAGGCGGGCCTCAAAGTGGTTCCGACAGGCATAGACCATGGCACGGTAACGATTGTCGCGGGGGGAAAGCCCTTTGAAGTGACAACGTTCAGACGTGATGTTGCAACGGATGGGCGCCGCGCTGTAGTGGCGTTTTCTAACGATATTACTGACGATGCCCGCCGCCGCGATTTCACGATGAACGCCCTATATGCGGCACCAGACGGGCAATTGATTGATCCGTTGGGTGGGCTGCCCGATCTGATCGCGCGGAGGGTCCGGTTTATCGAAGATGCCGAAATGCGGATCAGGGAGGATTACCTGCGGATCTTGCGGTTCTTCCGGTTCGCAGCGTGGTATGGTAACCTGGATGAGGGCTTTGACGCAGATGCGATGAGCGCAATTGCCACCAATCTCGACGGGTTAGAGACGCTTTCGGGCGAACGCGTCGGTCAGGAGATGCGCAAATTGCTGGCCGCCCCTGATCCGGCCCCTGCAATTGCCGCCATGCGCAGCACTGGTGTTTTGCACAGCGTGCTGCCCGGGGCCGATGATCGTTGGATCGCGCCCATCGTACACTTTGAAACCCTCCTTGATCTGTCGCCGGACTGGATATGTCGCCTTGCGGCACTGGGTGGCAGTGAGGTGCCTTACCGACTACGGCTCAGTAAAGCTGAATCGCGGAATTTCGATCTGTTACGGGATATCGCCTATGGACCGATGCCGTTGAGTGAAATCGCGTATCGGCACGGGAAATCGATCGCACAAAGCACAGTTCTGTTGCGATCAGCCCTTGCCGAAACACCGCCTGATGCAGCCGATCTGGATAGTATTACGACCGCAAATAATGCCAGATTTCCTGTCACGGCAGCCGATCTGATGCCCGAATACGAAGGCCCTGCACTGGGACAGCGGCTGGCCTATCTGGAGCAGCTTTGGATCGATTCGATGTTCGAGCTGAAAAAAGATGCCCTCCTCAACCATGGTTGACGGGTAGACGAGAGGGATGGGGTTTAGTATCCAAACCCCAAGAACAAGGAGGAATGCAAAATGTATCGTGGGATCTGGCACAGCTAAACGCTGCTGAACCGATGAACCCTTTCTAGGGCAGCACACGCTGCGCCTGAACGTTTTGCACGTCCGTCCAAGGTCCCCCGTTATGTTCCGATTCTTTGAAAATCTTGTTGATCCCTACGTTATCTATCCCGATCAGGATGATCCGCCGCGCAAGCTTTGGCCGTTCTTGCGCGATTTCTGCGGACCTTTCAAAAAGGTGTTCTGGGTTGCCGGTATCATGTCTATCGTTGTTGCCGCTATGGAGATATGGCTGATCTACTACATGGGCAGGTTGGTCGATTTGCTCGGGACCGAGCCTGCGCAGCTTTGGGAGAATTACGGCTCTGAACTGCTTTTTGTGGCGCTTTTCGTTCTGTTGATCCGCCCTCTGTTGCAGGGTTTCGACGTCGCGTTGCTTAACAATACGATCCTGCCCAACTTCGGGACGTTGATCCGGTGGCGCGCGCATCGGCAGGTCTTGCGTCAATCTGTAGGCTGGTTCGAAAATGACTTTGCGGGCCGTATCGCGAACCGGATCATGCAGACGCCGCCTGCCGCGGGTGAAGTGGTGTTTCAGGCCTTTGATGCGATCTCGTATTCGCTGGCGTATCTGATTGGGGCGGCGATCTTGTTAACCGCGTCTGACTGGCGTTTGATGGTGCCGCTGCTGATCTGGTTCGCGCTTTATGGCTGGCTCGTGAAATGGACGATCACGCGCGTCGGTCCGGCCTCAAAAGCGGCGTCTGATGCGCGGTCATTGGTCACGGGCCGTGTGGTGGACGCCTATACCAACATTCATTCGGTCAAGATGTTCGCGCACCATGACCTCGAGGTGAATTTTGCTGGCCAGGCAATCGAAGAATCGCGCAAGACGTTTCAGGCCGAGATGCGGATTTTCACGGTGATGGACGTTTGTCTGACGATCCTTAACGGGCTGCTGATCGTGGGGGTTGTTGGCTGGGCGCTGATGCTGTGGACTGTCGGAGAGGCAAGTGTCGGTGTGGTCGCGGCGGCTGCCGCCCTGACCCTAAGGCTGAATGCCATGACGGGCTGGATCATGTGGGCGGTGTCATCATTCTTTCGCGAGCTGGGTGTTGTCGCCGAGGGAATGGAGACAATTGCCCAGCCGATTACGCTGGTCGACGCAGGTGCTGCCAAACCGCTCGAACTTGGCGACGGTCGGATTGAAATTGATAGGCTGACGCATCATTACGGACGGTCCTCCGGCGGTTTGCAAGCGGTCAACCTGACTGTCCATCCGGGTGAAAAAATCGGGCTGGTCGGGCGCTCCGGTGCGGGAAAATCCACTTTGGTCAAACTGTTATTGCGGTTTTACGATGCCGAAGGCGGGCGTATTCTGATTGATAATCAGGACGTGACGCAGGTCACGCAGGATTCATTGCGCAGCAGCATCGGCGTCGTCCAGCAAGACAGTTCGCTGCTGCATCGCTCTGTGCGCGACAACATCCTGTATGGGCGCCCGGACGCCACGGAAAAGCAGATGATAGCTGCTGCCAAACAGGCGCAGGCGCATGAATTTATTCTCGATCTGCAGGATCCGGAAGGGCGCAGCGGATATGATGCGCGCGTGGGCGAGCGCGGCGTAAAGCTGTCCGGCGGGCAACGCCAGCGAATCACGCTGGCCCGCGTCATCCTGAAGAACGCGCCCATTCTTTTGTTGGACGAAGCAACGAGCGCTCTGGACAGCGAGGTAGAAGCGGTCATTCAGGAAACGCTTTATGGCATGATGGCAGGTAAGACGGTGATCGCGATCGCGCACCGTTTGTCTACCATTGCCGAAATGGACCGGATTCTGGTTCTGGACAGCGGTAGAATTGTCGAAGAAGGCTGCCATGACGCGCTTTTGGCCAAGGGTGGACTATATGCAGGTTTCTGGGCCCGCCAATCGGGGGGCTTTCTGAAAACGGAAGAAGAAGACGCGTGAGAGTTTCAAACTGGATTAACCCGTTCACCCCTGCCGATGGGCCGCCGCCCGAAACGCTGGGTGCTTTTATGCGTTGGTGTCTGTCAGGCGCATGGCCTGTGCTGTGGCTCGCCGCATTCCTGTCTGCACTTGCGGGCGCGATGGAGGCGGGAACAGCATGGATACTGGGCCGCGTCATTGATGCGACCACTGCATCGGGGCCTGAGGCGTTTCTGGACGGGCGAAACATTGTGCTGATTGCGGGGGCGATCGCATTCTTTTTGGTGCTGCGGCCGGTGTTGTTTGGCCTGTCGTCAGCGTCCAATGCGATTATGGTGCAGCCCAATTTGAATCCGCTGGTTCTTTCGCGACTGCATCGCTGGACACTGGGCCAGAATGTCAGCTTCTTTGACGATGATTTTGCCGGACGTATCGCGCAAAAGCAGATGCAGGCGGCGCGTGCAGTGACGGATGTCGCGGTCGAGATGATCAATGTGGTCGCCTTTGCGCTTGCCTCTCTGATCGGGTCGGTTGCGCTGTTGATTGCGATTGATTGGCGGGTGGCAATCGGGTTTGCGGTCTGGCTGGTGCTGTATTTTGCGCTGATAAACTGGTTCCTGCCCCGCGTCCGCAAACGTGCGGCAGGCCGTGCCGGCGCGCGGGCGATGGTGTCTGGGCAGGTCGTCGATACGATCACGAACATCAAGACTGTCAAATTATTTGCCCACGCCGATCACGAGGACCGTGCCGCGCTGGGCGCAATGCAGACGTTCCGGCAACGATCCCTCGAATTTGGCTACCTTGCCGCCGGTTTCCGGCTGGCGTTGATGACCCTTGCAGGCCTACTGCCGGTCCTGTTGTTGGGCGGCACGATTCTGTTGTGGCAGCGCGGGATCGCCAGTGAAGGTGACATTGTTGCGGCTGGGGCCGTCGCCATTCGTATCGCCCAGATGACCGGCTGGGTCAGTTTCACGTTGATGGCGATCTATTCCAATATCGGTGAGATCGAGGACGGCATGCGCACCCTTACCCCGCGCATCCGGTTCGCGGATCGCAAGGATGCCGCCGTGCTCGAGGTCCCCCATGGCGAGATTGTGCTGGATGATCTGTCTTTCGCCTATGGTCGGCAAACTGGCGGGATCCAGAATATCAACCTGACGATCAAGCCCGGTGAGAAACTCGGGATTGTGGGCGCGTCCGGTGCGGGGAAATCCACACTTGTCGCCTTGCTGCTGCGGCTCTACGCAGCGGAAAAAGGGCGGATTACCATTGATGGACAAGATTTGCGTGACGTCACGCAAGAAAGTCTTCGCCACAATATCGGGATGGTGACGCAGGAAACCGCGATGTTCAATCGGTCAGCCAGAGACAACATCCGCTATGGCAAGCCGGATGCGACACAGTCCGATGTTGTGGCCGCCGCCGAGCGGGCAGAGGCACATGAGTTCATACAGGATCTGGAGGATCACAAGACCCGCCAAGGCTACGATGCGCATTTGGGTGAACGGGGCGTGAAACTGTCGGGCGGGCAACGCCAGCGGATCGCACTCGCCCGTGCAATCATCAAGGACGCGCCGATATTGGTTCTGGACGAAGCCACCAGCGCGCTGGATAGCGAGGTGGAGGCGGCGATCCAATCCGCGCTGTCGCGCGTAATGGAGGGCAAGACCGTGCTGGCCATCGCCCACCGCCTGTCCACTTTGACAGAGATGGATCGGATTGTCGTTATGCACGAGGGACGGATCGTAGAGGAAGGTTCGCATGATGCGCTTCTGGCGCAAAACGGTCTCTATGCCCGCTATTGGGAGCGGCAGTCCGGCGGGTTCCTCAATGTGAAAGCGGCTGAATAACCCCTTTTGTTTATATCTTGCGCGGGCTAGAGGCGGGATATGGATCAATACAAAATCACGCACCTTGGGCATCACGGCGACGGCATTGCCGAGGGGCCGCTGTTTGCACCGATGACATTGCCCGGCGAGGTCGTGACCGGGACCGCAGAAGGTCAGGCGTTGCACGATGTGCGCATCGTCACGCCGTCAGAGGATAGAGTCACACCGCCGTGCCGGCATTTCAAATCCTGCGGAGGATGCCAGTTGCAGCATGCCTCTGACAGGTTTGTCGCGGATTGGAAGCAAGAAGTCGTACGCGCGGCCCTTGTGGCGCAGGGCATCGAAACTGAACTGCGGCCCATTGTGACCTCCCCTACCAGATCACGCCGCCGCGCGACGTTTGCTGCGCGCCGGACCAAAAAGGGCGCGATGGCAGGCTTTCATGGCCGTGCTTCAGGCGTGATCGTCGAAATACCCGATTGCCAGTTGGTATCACCCGAGGTTCTGGGTGGCCTCGCCGTTGCCGAGCGTCTTGCGATGATCGGTGCCAGCCGCAAGGCGGCACTGGCGGTAACCGTGACACAATCAGAAGACGGATTGGACGTTGCTGTTGAGCAGGGCAAGCCGCTGGACGGGCCCTTGCGTCAGGAACTTGCTTCGCTCTGTGACCAGATGGGGTTGGCCCGCCTGAGTTGGGGCGAAGAGATCATTGCGATGCGCACGCCGCCACAGCAGAAATTCGGCGTGGCGCGTGTTGCACCCCCGCCCGGCGCGTTCCTTCAGGCGACTGCGCACGGCGAGGCAGCATTGCTGGCCGCCGTAAAAGACGCCGTCGCAGATGCCACTCCGATATTCGATCTGTTCGCGGGTAACGGCACATTTGCCCTGCCGCTGGCGTCAAAAGCGGCTGTGCATGCGGTAGAGAGTGATGCAGCCATGCTCAAAGCGTTGGATCTGGGGTGGCGTATGGCGACAGGGCTGAAACCCGTCACCACCAAGGCGCGCGATTTGTTTCAACGTCCGTTATTGCCGGATGAATTGGCCCGTGTAGGGGCTGTTGTACTGGATCCGCCGCGTGCGGGTGCTGCGGCGCAAGTTGCGGAACTGGCGCGTTCGGTCGTGCAGAAGATCGCCTATGTATCCTGCAATCCGACGACGTTTGCGCGCGATGTGAATGTGTTGCTTGCGGGTGGTTACGTGCTCGACTGGGTTCAGGTCGTTGACCAGTTCCGCTGGTCTTCTCACGTTGAACTTGTTGGCTGTCTGAGCAAGCCCAACTAGCACTCTTGGCACAGTTTTGCCGGTCGGCCAACAACGGCCGCATCTGCGGCATGTTCACATCTTTTTGAATGAAGATTATTTTGCTATATGCTATCGCAAAACGCAGAAAACGGGCCGAACGCCCAGTCTTTGAGGGACATACAGGTCATGAAACGCAGATCCTTGATTCTTGGTGGTACGGCGCTTGTCGCACTGGCAGGATGCAGCAGCAGCAAATTCAAACGCTATAACGGCCCGGAAGTGACCTATGTCGTGGTCAACAAGGAAGACCGCAGCATGTATCTGTTGCACCATGACAAGGTGCTTGAGGAATATAAAATCAAGCTTGGTTTCGCCCCGATCGGGCACAAGACATTTGAAGGCGACGGTCGCACGCCCGAAGGCAGGTATCTGATTGACCGGCGTAATCCGAACAGCAAATTCCATCTGTCGCTCGGCATTTCCTACCCCAATGATCAGGATCGGGCGATTGCGCAGGAGATGGGCAAAAAACCCGGTGGGGATATCTTTATCCACGGACAAAGAAACCCCAATAAGAAAGACAAGGGCGATTGGACGTGGGGCTGTATTTCTGTGACCAACAAGCAGATCGAAGACGTCTATGCCATGGTACGTGACGGAACGCCGATCGCGATCAACAGGTAACTCTGTGCGAGGCGCTGACCGTCAGGTCAGTCGCCCATCACCAAAGTCCACCAAATCTTGCCGCCTCTTTCCTGATACCACGAAAACCCCATGTTGCGGGCCTCGGGCGTCATGATAATCCGGCGGGTGTCGGGTTGCTCCATCCAGGCGCCCAGTGTCTCGATCTCGGTCTCGAAGGTTTCCGAGATCACTTCGCCGACCAAGCCCCCCGTATACCCGGCGCGCTGCACCCGTTCCACGGGGGAAGATCCGTCTGATCCGAAATGCCAGGGGCGGTTCTGGTTGGCCATGTCCCGTGAGTGGGTGGCCGCGGCGGCGTTCAACTGCGGGTTCAGCTGCACCGACGTACGGCCCGCTGCGGCGCGCAGGGAATTGACCGAGTCCAGCATGCGGAACTGGATTTTACCGGTATCACCTGGGCCAATGCGGTAGGCATTTTTGGCAACCGGGCCATTCCCGGGCGCACAGGCTGAAATTGCGAAAGCGGTAGCCAGCAAAACAAAGAACAATCGGATCATAGCGCAACTCCAGTAAAATACTGTGAACGCCTTACAACGCGAAGCGTTGCAGTTCAAACGCACATCGGCGTTACTCTGCCGGATGACAATGGTTTGATTTGATACTGCGTCTTTAGAGCCATATATACCGCACTCACAGCCTAATTTTAGCTATCGGAGGCATTAAATGTCCCAGAATATGTTCAAAACAACCAGCCGCCGCGCATTCCTTGCTGGTGGTGCCGCAATGATTGCTGCGCCCGCGCTGGCGCAGTCTGCAGCTTCAGTCAACTCCGAGGCAACAACACAAGTCGAGCGCGACGTTACAGAATCAGTCAAGCGTAACATCTCCAGCTTTCGGACGCTGGATTGGCAGCCGTATTTCGACAATACCCGTAACGGAGCAATTCTGGTCGATATCGACAGTCGCGCGGTGCACTTCTGGTCCGAGGATCAGAGCGTCTACAAGCTTTACCCGTCCAGCGTTCCACTGACCGAAGATCTTACCCGTCGAGGCCGGACGCAGGTCGTTCTAAAGGATCCGGAGCCGTCGTGGCGCCCGACCCCTTCCATGCTTAAAAGAAATCCAGAATGGCCTGCCTTTATTGGCCCCGGTCCAGAAAACCCGCTTGGCACGCGGGCCATGCATCTGAGCTGGACCTATTACCGTATCCACGGCACGCATGACACACGCAAAATTGGCCGCAGATCGTCGAACGGATGTATTGGCCTTTACAATCAGCATATTGAAGAGCTGTACGGAATGGCCAAAGTGGGCACTCAAGTGTTGCTTATTTGACGACATTCGCGTGATTGTATTGTCAAAACAATGAATCTGGGTTTGCAATTCCGCAGAGTTGTTGTTTAGACAATGTCACGAGGTTAAGTTTTGGGTGCGTGCCTGCTGTATGGCGACACGCCGTTTCTGGAGGTTATACTATGAAGAAACTCGTTCTTGCTGCTGCTCTGACAGCTGCCGCTTCGACTGCAATGGCCGGCTCTTTGGCCGATCCAATCATCGAAGCACCTGTGATCGTTGAAGAAGCTGGTTCTTCTTCTTCCGGTGTATTGCTGCCGATCTTCCTGCTTGTGCTGGTTGCTGCGGCGGTTGCTTCTAACTAATCGTTAGAACACAACTACCAAAAAGAAAAAGGCGGTACCCTGGGGTGCCGCCTTTTTTATGTGCTGACATAATTTAAACTGACCGGGCGAAAATACGCACGTCAGTTACTTCAACCAGCCCTGCAGATTCTCTTCGATCACATTGGATAGCGCCGCAATATGCGCATCGCCATCGTTCAGGCATGGGATATAGGTGAAATGCTCACCTCCGGCCTCTTCAAAGCTTTCTTTTATCTCTTCGTTGATCTCTTCAAGCGTCTCAATACAATCAGCGGAAAAAGCAGGTGCGCAAACAGCAATGTTTTTGTTGCCCGCTTTTGCCTGTCGCGCCACTTCTTCGACTGTATAGGGTTGTAGCCATTCTTCGGGACCGAATTTGGACTGGAACGTCGTCATGATCTGCGTGTCGTTCCAACCCAGCCGCTCTTTCAACAGGCGCGTCGTTTTCTGGCACTGGCAATGATAGGGATCACCCTCCATCAGATAACGGATTGGCACACCGTGGTAGGAGCAGATGAGGATATCTGGCTTTTTCGCAGCTTTCGCATAGCTTTGTTCAATCGATTGCGCGAGCGCATCTATATAGTCCGGACGGTCAAAATAGGGTTCCGCCACCCGCGCAATCGGCTGCCATTTTTCTTTGCCCAGCGCGGCAAAGAACGCATCGCAAGCCGTTGCAGAAGTCGCGCCCGCATAGTGCGGATATAGCGGGAAAAACAGGATCTTGGTGCAGCCCGCTTTGGTCATCGCCGCAACTTTGGATTGGGTCGACGGATTGCCGTAGCGCATGCAGTAATCCACCATCACGTCATCGCCATAACGCGCCTTCATTGACGCTTCAATCTTGGCCGATTGGGCTTTGGTAATTGTCATCAGAGGGCTTTCGCCGTCGACCTCGTTCCAGATGGATTTATATGCCGCACCGCTCGTAAAGGGGCGCTTTGTCAGAATGACCAGCTGCAAAAGCGGCTGCCAAAGCCATGGCGAATAGTCGATCACGCGGCGGTCTGACAGGAATTCATTCAAATAGCGCCGCATGGACCAGTAATCATAGCCGTCTGGCGTGCCCAAATTTGCCAGCAGTACTCCCACTTTGGGTTTGGCAACCGGGGGATGGTCAGCGGCGGCATTTTTCGGGCGGTCGGCGTTCATGAGTATTCCTTGCACAAAGTTTATGCTGAAATAGATGGTTCTTGGCCGGGGTCAATTGGGCAACTTTGTCTCATCTGTTCCCAGTGCCTCAGCAAGCCGATGTTGTGCTGACCCCGGACGCAAAGGCTTGGGCTGGCTGTCGTCCGGTGCCCACCCCGTCAGACAAATCAGTTCAAACGTCGCCGTGATGCGGCCCGTATCAGAAGAAAAGTTGTCCCGATAAAGGGTAGCGGTCTGTTCCAGAACGGCTCGCGCGGTGGGTTTTCGCAGGCGCATCTGCAAAGCGTTGTTTTCGCCCATCGACCGCAATTCGCGCATCAGATGCCATGCGTCCGCGTATTCAACTTTGAGGGTCAACGCATCTGCTACCGGCAGGGCAAAACCTGCGCGTTGGAGTAACCCTCCCATGTCCCGCAGTTCGCCCATAGGTGCCACACGCGGGGACAGGCCGCCTGTGACGGCCGCCTCTGCTTCGGCCAGGCAGGCCCGTAGTTCATGCAGGGTTTGTCCGCCAAATGAAACGGCCAGAAACAGACCATCGGCCCGCAACGCGCGGCGGCACTGGATC
>JBARUV010000136.1:0-33084 GCA_049645905.1 Sulfitobacter sp. | reverse complement strand
CCCAGTCCGGGGCAAGTATCAGACGTGCACCGGCATTTGCCAGTTCGACACGGTTGCCCGCCGGTTCCCAGACATAGAGGAAAAAGGTGCCTTGTATGGCGTGTTTATGCGGGCCGGTTTCGATATGAACACCGGCTTCTAGAAACAGATCGGCGGCGCGCAGGATATCCTCGCGTTGATCTGTGGCGTAGGTTACGTGATGCAACCGCCCGTTGCCACCGCCGTGTTCTTCGGTACAGGCCAGATCGTAGGTTTTGTTGTTGACCGTGAACCAGCAGCCGCCGACGCGTCCGTTGTCCAGTTGGATCATTTCTGTGACACGGCTCCCCAGGCAGGTCTCCATGAAGCGCCGGAATTCGGCAACGTCGCTGGCCAGCAGGTTGAGGTGGTCAATCCGGCGCGGTGGTACACCGGTGAATTTGCTGGCGTTATTCTTGAGCGCAGGCCTGTCCGCAGCATCCGGTTCTGCGCGGCGCGTCTCCCAGTAAATCTCAAAGACATGGCCAAAGGGGTCTTCAAAGCGAAATGCCGGTCCGTGGCTTTGGTCCCCGTCTACCCATCCATGTGTGGTATATCCTGATGCTTCAATTGCCGCGACGCGTCGCGACAACGCGTCTGGTGAGGCGGAGCGGTATCCAATATGGCCGACGCCGGTCGTATCCGCGCGGGTCAGCTTGAGCGAGCAGTATTCATAGTCATCCCACGCCCGCAGATAGGCGCTGGTGTCATCCTGACCTGACAGCTTCAGCCCATAGACCTCCGTGAAGAAGGCCAGGCTTTCGTCGAACTTGTCGGTCAACATTTCCACATGGCCGAGATGCGCCAGATCGAAGGATGGGTTGGTCGGCTGTGACATCACAGCTCATCCACTGTCCGCGGAAAGATGGATTGGAACCCTTCGGCATAGAGGCAATCACGCCCCCCCGACATGCCACCCGAGTTACGCTTGAAATGATTGGCGCGTTGTTGGGCGACGCGTGAATAATAGTCCCAAAGATGGACCTGCCCGTTCATACACTCCATTGCTGCGCGCTTTTTGTCCCAGACCGATGTGATGTCTAGGAAATGATCCGGTTTCCACCCCATTTGCTCTGTCTGGTGTGGTTCAAACAGGTAAAGTTGCGGCGCACCCAGCACCTTTTCGCCCGGATTATGGCCCCACGCCTGCGCGATCATCCGGCACTCAAGCGCGATCTGCGTCATATACATGTGGTCGGTATTATATGGGTCGTACTGCGAATGGCTGAGCATAAACGAAGGTTGCACCTTGCGGATCAGATCGACCAGTTTAAACTTGTCTTCGCGCTCCATATGCAGCGGGTAGTCGCCAAGATCAAAGCATTCCAGCTGGTGCACACCAAGAACGTCGGCGGCGGCTTCCGCCTCCGCACGGCGGATGTCCTTGACCTCTTGCAGGCTTTTGCCCTCTTTCCAAAGACGGGCGCTTTCGCCGCGCTCGCCAAAAGACAGGCAGGCCACCGTGACATCATATCCCTTGTCTGCATGCAGCGCGATTGCACCACCGCAGCGCCATACAAAATCGGCAGCATGCGCCGAAATCACCAAGGCAGTTTTCCTGTCGGCCATGCAAAACTCTCCCCCTGGAAATTGCCCTCGCATAGTTCTCTTTTTCGCAGCCATCGGCAAATTCGAATTTTGCTCTAGGTATTAGGATCGGCTATAGAGGGTACATGACAATAACCGCAACAGACCTGAACCTTCGACACCTGCGTGCCTTTAGCGAAGTCTGCCAGCGTGGCAGTATTTCACAAGCCGCGCAGGTTGTGCATTTGTCACAGCCCGCCATCACCCATGCGATTGCAGGTCTGGAAGACCAATTGCGCACGAAGCTGTTCCAGCGCATGCCGCGCGGCATGGCGCCGACGGATCTGGGCGCGCGGTTTCACCTGCGCGTACGTCGTGCCCTTTTACGGCTCAATGACACCATGTCGCGCGGCACGCGCACCCCGAAACGCAACCCTTTGCGGGTCGAGGCCCGCGCAACCTCGGCCCAACTCAGGGCTTTACTTGCGATTGGAGAGACCGCTTCCTACTCGGCTGCGGCCCGGCTGATGGGGACAGCGCAGCCGACCGTGTACCGCGCGGCACGTGATCTGGAACACGGACTGGGCGTGACGCTTTTTGAAAAATCAGCCAATGGTGTGCGCCTCACGCGGGAAGGCGAATTGTTGCAACAGGATGCCCGTCTGATGTTCAGCGAGCTGGATCAGGCATTGCAGGAAATCAACACGGACCTTGGACGCGGGCCTGCACAAATTCGGGTGGGAGCGCTGCCCCTTGCCCGCGCCACTATCCTTTCGGATGCGATCAATCAGACCTTTGAAGGTGCGATGCCCCTGCAGGTCTACGTCGATGATGGCCCGTTTCCCGACCTGCTGCAGGCGGTCCGTAGAGGTAGTCTCGACATCCTCCTCGGCGCGCTCAGAGACCCTCCCCCCTTCAAAGACATCGTTCAGGAAACCTTGTTTCTCGACCAACTGGCAGTGTTTTGCGGACCCGACCATCCCCTCCTTGGACAGACAGATATTCATGTGGCGGACCTTGCCGGTTATCCGTGGATTTTACCGCGCTCGAACACGCCGACGCGCAACTCGTTCGAACACGCCTTTCCGCATCTCTCAAAGGATATTTCCGGCAGTCTTGTTGAAACCTCTTCGATGGTGTTGGTGCGCGCCCTTTTGCAATCTCATCAGCGGCTAACCCTGATTTCAAAGGCACAGGTCGAAACGGAAACCCGTCAGGGGCTTGTCATTGAATTGCCGATTACCCTGAACACGCCGCCCCGCGCCATAGGTATCTTGCACAGGGCGGATTGGTATCCGACAGCGGAACAGGAAGGCTTTTTGTCTGCTCTGCGACGGGCCGGCAGCAGAATGTAGGTTTGCTTTTAATGCCATTGGTGTTGCGCCAATTTGCAAGAGTGTCGAATTGCGCCGCGCAACAAACAGGATCTCTGGTTCTGACCTCTCTTCTGTTGCGCCAACGTCAGACAGTTTTTGACTTTCAGCTTGCCCTATACTAGGAATTTTGTATCCAATTGGATACAACGCTCAAGGTCGCATGATGAAAGCACCCCAGTCCAGTGGCGAAGCGGCCTATGACGCCGTTCTGGCCGCGATCCGCGAGGGCCGTTTTTTGCCGGGGGATCGGCTGCGCGAAGAGGAAGTGGGGGATTTGCTGAGCCTGTCGCGCACACCGGTCCGCGAGGCGCTGCGCCGTCTGGAGGCTGACGGTATCGTCGAACACCGCCCCCGCATCGGTGCGATCATCCGCAAACTCAGCCAGCCCGAAGTCGTGGAACTTTATGAAATGCGGGCTGTAATGGAACGTACGGCAGCAGAACTTGCGACCAAACACGGGACCGCCCCCGAGTTTGACACCCTCGATGCCCTGAACCAGCAAATCGCGGATGAACGCAATAATCCGGCCCGTGCCGCGGCGATCAACCAGACCTTCCACCTTGGTCTCTATCTGGCAGGACGCAACCGGTTCCTGATCGAAGCGGCGCGCGCGCTCAATAATTCACTTTTGCTATTGGGGCCGACGACCTTCACCGATGACGCGCGTATCGATGTTGTCGTCGCACAGCACAGCGACATCATCACCAGCCTACGTGCGGGTGACGCCGCAGCGGCGGGTGCTGCAGCAGAGGCGCACTTACAGACCTCGTTACAGTACCGCCTTTTGGCAATGAACCAATGAAGCCTGTCGTCTATTCCTTTGGGTGCGGGATTGCCGGTGTCGGCCTGTTCCATTTTCTGCAACTGCCCCTTCCCTGGCTCTTGGGACCAATCTGCGCCTGCCTGTTGGCGGCGCTGTCCGGCGTGCCGTTGCGCGGTATCAAACCGGTAAGTGAGGCGATGCGCACAATTTTGGGTGTCGCCGTTGGTGCCAGCCTGACGCCTGCGGTGCTTGTGACATTTCCGTCGATGTGGTCAACCCTCGTCCTTGTTCCGGTGATGGTTGGCGCAATCGGCCTGATCGGCATTCCTTACTTCCGACGGCTTTGGGGCTATGATTTTGCCACAGCCTATTATGCCTCTATGCCCGGCGGCCTTCAGGACATGCTTGTTTTCGGCGAGGAAGCAGGCGGCAATGTCCGGTCCCTTTCTCTGATCCACGCAACACGGGTACTGGCAATCGTCGTTGCCCTGCCGTTTATTCTGAAAGGGTTCTGGAATGCCGATCTGAGCAACCCGCCCGGTGATCCCATCGGCACTGTCGCATGGCAGCAATTGGCGCTTATGATCGCCTGCGCGCTGATCGGCTGGCAAGGCGCCAAGCGTCTGGGCATGTTCGGGGCGGCCATTCTGGGGCCCCTGATTGTCACCGCGATCGTAACGCTTTTAGGGATGCTGGAACACCGCCCCCCCGCCGAAGCTATCTGGGCAGCCCAGTTCTTTATCGGGCTGGAAATTGGCAGCAAATACGCGGGCACCACCCTGCAAGAAGCCCGCCGTGACCTTGTAGCGGGTCTGGGATTTTGTGTTCTTCTCATCCTTCTGACAATCGTTTTTGTTGAAACGATCTACATGTTTGACCTTGCGCACGGCATGGAGGCATTGCTGGCCTTCGCGCCCGGCGGGCAGGCCGAATTGACCGTTCTGGCGCTAATTGTCGGTGCGGACATGGCGTTTGTCGTCGCACATCACGTGCTGCGGATTTTTGTCGTGATCCTTGGTGCCCCGATTGCGGCCCGGTATTTCTCGCTTGTTTCACGGGCGAAAGAGTAACCCAGGCAGAATACAGGGATGCGGTAGCGGCACTTCCTCGAGAACGACCTGACTTCAGATCGTAATCAGATGATTGTCCCACGCCTTTTCCGTCGCTCGCAGCGGCGCAATCCCATCTTCCGACACCGTCGCGATCCCGCCAAAACCGTCCGTTGCGAAAAACGGGCCCGATACAGAACCAAGCCCGCACACATCCGGGCGGTCCAGCATTGCACGAAAGCTGCCAGAAGCATCAAACAACGCAATCACACTGCCCTTGGGGCAACTGGCTGCAAGCATCCCTGCACCCGTGCCGCCGGAAAACGCGATGCTCCCGATGTAGCCTTTCATCTTTTGGGCCAGAACCGGAGCCACCTCCAGCAGGTGCACATCCTGCCCCATGCGATGCAGACCGATAAGGGATGGCGTCTCGTCAGGCACACCTTCCCATTGCATAGCAAAAGCAACTTTGCCGCTGTCGTTTACCGAAAGATGCCGGATTGACGCTTTGCGCATTTCTGGCGGCATGATCACCTGATCCAGCAGATCACCGGACAATGAAAGATAGCTCAGGTTTGGCTGCATGGTGTCGATGTTCAGCTTGGTCCGGCCCTCGTCGAGGTCGGTAATGATGCCGCCATTTGCAACGACAAGCACATCCTGCCCCGGCAGTCGCACAATTTCGTGCGGGCCAATGCCCCCCGACGCGAATGCCCCAATGCGCCTGTAACCATTCCCGCGTGACCAGAGGCCGATCCCGCCAGCGCCCGTCAGATTGTCGATTTCACCGGTAAATAATGTGTTGCCATCAGCACTGAACACGCCGTGCCCGCTAAAGTGTTGGCCTTTTGGCGCCGTCAGGTCTTGCACCACCTGGCCGCTCAAACACTCAATGATCAGCCCAAAGGTTCCGGGCCTGCGGGCAAATACGATTGCTTCGGGCCGGTGGGGGTGCGCAGCCCCGGCATGGGCGCGTGCAGGCAGAGCGATGCGAAAGGTTTCCTGTCCCGTTGCCGTAAGGCCGAACAGCGCAAATGTGCCGTCAACTTCCCGTGCTGCGGCGAGATAGGATGGGCCACCTGCATCCGCCCAACTTATCGCTGGCAAAGACGCCGACACCAGAACTGACGCAAGAAAGCTGCGGCGTGTTGTCATCTCAGTCTCCGTCCGCTGAATTGAAACCCGCAGACACCCCAAGGGAGGGACCAATCTCGGTCAGTGCGGAGATTTCGATGGCATGGACCGCCTGTTGGATGACTTCGACTTTCAGCCTGCCCTGGGGGGTTGCAACGGTTGAAAAATCAGGATCGCCCAGTGCCGCGACCAGCGTCAGAGCGCGATCAAATGCTGCCAGAGTCGCAGGCGCAGCGCCATTTGTGAGGGTCACCGTAAGATTCCGCATCGCCCGCAATGACAAATCGACATTCCGCAGGCTGCGCGCTGACCGGCGTGCCTCGGCACGGTTGGGGCGTGGTCTGTCGAATGTTCCCATTGGGCGGCCAAGCCGTTGTAGCGTCGTAAACTCCAACCCGCTGATGAGACTGGTGAACAACGCCTGCGTACCTTCACGTGCGGTCAGGAAAGTCCGGTTCTCCGGCGACCCTGCCGTGCGAAGCTGTTCGGCATACCCGCCCGACCAGTCAGCCAGCGTTGCGTCGGCGATGGCTGCGAGGTCAGCAGAAAGGGCGCGGATCAGATCGCAGCCATAGGCCCCCGCGTCAGCGAATTGCGGATCATAGAGCAGGTATTCCAGACCAAAGAGCCCCCGTGCCGCAGCCGAGACTTGCGCGGTACCCTCGGCGGTTTCAATGACCGGGTCCTGGCCCGCAATCAGGGAAGCCAGTGCGCGCGCGCCCGCACCGCGTTCATCGGGCCAGAACGCAATTGTGACGGAACGGCCTTTTGCTTCGACCGGACCAAAATGCAGATGGCTGACACCCAGCCACGCATCAAAGGCCATGTTCCATGCGGGGCGGACCGCTTCAGGACTGCAATCCTGTTGGGCTACGACGCTCAGGTTTTCGGATGCCTCGGCAAAATCGGCATAGCCCGGCAGGATATGCCGGTTCACGGCATCGGTCACATCTGCGGTGGCGGGCGCGCCGATTAAGGCGACGATGAGGACAAGAATATGTTTCACAGGCTCTCCAGATATCGGATCAACGCGGCGCGATCTGCGGCGGGCATGTCCACAACGGTGTCGCGCTGTGTTTGCGCCTCTCCCCCGTGCCACAGCACAGCCTCAAGCAACGAACGCGCCCGTCCGTCATGCAGAAAATAGCTGTGGCCACTTACTGTCTCGGTCAAGCCTATGCCCCAAAGCGGTGCCGTGCGCCATTCCTGACCGCCTGCACGTCCTTCCGGACGGTCATCCGCCAGTCCCGGCCCCATATCATGCAACAACAGGTCGCTATAGGGCCAGATCAATTGAAAGCTCTGCTCCGGCTGACCCTCCAGCCGATCGGTCACATATTTTGCCGCATGGCATGAGGTACACCCCGTCTCGTAAAAAATCTGCTTGCCACGTAGAACAGTAGGATCATCGACATCACGGCGCTCCGGCACGGCGAGGTTGCGCGAATAAAAGGTCACGAGGTCCAGTCCTTCGCCCCCGATCTCGGTCAATTCTTCTGTGCCCGTCGTGCCATTCGGTGCGGTTAGGCACTCCGGTTGCAGTACGGTGCAATCCCCGGATGGCATATCGAACAGCGGGCTTGATATTCCGATGTCGCCCGCAAATGCACTGGCAGATTGTTCCCGGATCGTGGGCTGACCCGCCTTATGCCCGAACCGGCCCAGCATCGGGCGATCAAACTCTTGGGACCAGACGATTTGTGCGACTCCGGAAATGCCATCGCCATCCGCATCTTCAGGATCGGCTTGCGCAAGGATATCTGCCGCAGGAATTGCCTCAATCAGGCCAAGGCCGATCATCTGTGGCGCGACGCGGGGCGACAGCATGGCCCCATCGGCCAGCGGGCCATAGCCAAGGTCAGCAGCATTGTACGTCGGTTGACGCAGCATTGCGGTCTCACCCTCTGACAACGGCACAGCAATATCCGTGTAACTCACATCGAAACGATATTCCGCAGGATGGCCCGGAAGGCCGAAATCCTGCAACTGCCCGCCATAAACGGGGTCCGGCATTGTGCGCGCTGTGGCCGGGTCCAGAGAGTGCAGGTAGGTTTCTATTTCAGTCATTGCATTGGTGCCTGTCACCGGGACGGACACACGCAGGAAAATCGATACCGCGTTATCCTCTGTGTTTTCGGGCGGGTGACCGCGCCCGTCCTTGAGGTGGCAGGACTGACAGGAACGCGCATTGAACAAAGGCCCAAGCCCATCCGAAACGAGCGTAGAGGAAGGCGCCGAAACCCATATCTTGGTGAACAACCCGTTCCCCAGTTGGAAATCGAGTTGCCGTTCAAAAGGTGCATTCGCAGAGACGAGCGAAAAGGCATCCGCATTGTCCCGCGCCCGGACCGTTGCAGCCCCGGCGCTGTTGGCCTCAAAAGGTTCGGCTGCAGAAAAGTCAGACGTGGGCGCACGTACACCCAAGACGCGGGTATGCTCGGCTTTGGTGCGTGGGACGACAGACAAATGCGGTTTTGTCAGGTCCGGGACCGTTTCAGCCTGTCCCGAAACCACAAAGGCCCCGCAGCAAAGTACTGCTGCAAGAAACATAGCTGAGTTCCGGAGGCGAAACATCGGGTGGTCCTAAGGCAGGTTCAGGTCGGCGAAATAGAAGGGTCGAAATCCGCAGGCAGTGAAACGCCTGACAGGGTGCACTTGTCTCAATTTTCTGCGGATTTCAAGTCGGCTTGGCCTATTGGAATACAGCGTCAGGGGCATCAAGACTGTCTGACCCTTCCACTTCGATCTCGGCAAGATCAAGCGCCGTTACCGCCCGCTCAATCGACCGGGTCTGCGCCACAAGCTTGTCCACGGCGCCAAGGATCAGCGTCTCGCCGTCTGCGTTTTCGCGGGCCAGCATCATGTCATAAGCCATGCCATTCTCTGTTGCGGTCACGATGTCTTGCAACGCCGAAACAGAGGCTGCGATTTCAGCGCGCAACTGCTGTGCTGTTTCCGGCTCCGCTTCTTCCAGAAGATCATTAAGGGACGCCCCTGACACAACAGTTCCGTCGGTGCGGGTATAGGTGCCCAGATAGATATTCTGGATGCCCAGACCGTCGTAATAGTGGCTGAACTGGGTGTTGTCGGAAAAGCAATCATGCTCTTCTTCGGGATCGTTCAGCAACACGCCCAGCTTCATCCGCTGGCCTGCCAACTCCCCGTAAGAGAGCGACCCCATGCCTGTCAGCATCATGGAGATACCACCGGCATCATCGGCCATAACGGCCGCACGGGCTTCACCGTCAGGTGCCCAAGCAGCGGTCATAAAGGATAATTCGTCCACCAGCATGTCGGTGGAGACGCGCAAATAATCCGCCCGCCGGTCACAATTGCCGCCTGTGCAATCATCGCCGCTGGCATAGTCGGTCCAAGGGCGATTGCCCGCGCCCGGCCCCGTCCCGTTCAGGTCTTGCCCCCATAGCAGGAATTCGATCGCGTGATAGCCGGTCGCCACGTTGGCCTCCACCCCGTCCGCTTCTTGCAGTGTATCCGCAAGCAAGGCGGGTGTGATCGTGCTCGCATCGACGGTCTGCCCCGACAGGGTGAACGTCGGGTTGGCAATCACATTCAACGCGGCAAATTCGTTCTCATCCGTCGCCCCGCCATAGGTCGCGTCCACATAGTCAATCAGCCCCTCGTCCAGCGGCCATGCGTTCACGCGCCCCTCCCAATCGTCAACCATCGGGTTACCAAATCGGTAAACCTCGGTCTGCATATAGGGCACGCGTGCCTCTCTCCATGCGGTACGTGCCGCTTGCAGACTTTCCTCTGACGGCGCGGCCACAAAAGCGTCAACTGCAGTCTGAAGGGTTTGCGCGGCAATCAGGCTGTCTTCGTATTTCGCAGCGGCGATGTCGGCATAGGTCGTCAGCACGTCGGACTTTTCTACAGCATAGGCCGGAAGGGCAGTTATCGCGGTGGTGGCAAGAGCAGCGAGGAGAATTCGGGGCATGGTCGGTCCTTCTTGAGAAGCGAAATTACGTAGCCCCATATCTGATCAAAACAGTCAAGATTGTCAATTCCGATTCTTTTAGTCGGAAAACGGAACCCACCTAAAGGCACGTCAGCGCGCCCAAAGACACGCGCGCAAATGGCGTTGTTGCGCGACGACATTCAGTTCTGTCATGGCCTGCAATCAACACGCCCGGCCCTGTTACCCTGCGAGAGAGGGCAACCAAAGCACGATCCCCGGAAAAGCAACCAACAAAGCGATGGTTACCGCGTCAGCGACAAAGAACGGCGTAACACCCTTGAACACGTCCTGAACGCTGAGGTCGTCACGCACACCCGCAACCACGAAACAGTTAAGACCGATAGGCGGCGTAATCAGGCAGAACTCGGCCATTTTCACCACCAGTATCCCGAACCAGATCGCGCACATCTGGCCCGACATGCCAAAGGCTGAATCAACTGCCGCAACCTGCTCGCCGCCATTCAGCGCCATCACCGCCGGATAAACCACGGGCAATGTCAGTAGCAGCATGCCGATCGCATCCATGAACATGCCCAGCACCGCATAGGCCAACAGGATGCAGATCAGGATCAGGAGCGGCGACATTTCCAGCGCGGTGATCCAATCGGAAAAGGCATCCGGTAGTTCGGCAAAGCCGAGGAAGCGCACGTAAATCAACACACCCCAGATGATGGTAAAAATCATCACCGTCAGCTTGGCGGTTTCCAGTAAGGCCTCTTTCAACTGGCCCCAGCGCATCCCTTTGTAGAGGGCCATCAGGAAAACGATGAAGGCACCGACCGCACCGCCTTCGGTGGGAGTGCCCCACGCGTCGCCAAAGGGGTTGTAGACAAAGAAGATAATGATCACGACCACAGCCACGATGGGCAAGGCGGGTGGCAGGGCTTCGAACCGCTCTTTCCAGGTAAAACCCGTGACCGGCGGGCCGACATTTTTCCAGATCATCGCGATGCCGATAATCATGCCGGCGTACACCACGGCCGAAAACACACCGGGGATGAACCCCGCAAGCAGCAGTTTGCCCACATCCTGTTCCACAATGATCGCATAAATCACCAGGATCGCAGATGGCGGGATCAGCGAGGCCAATGTGCCCCCAGCGGCCACAACGCCCGCTGCAAATTTCTTGTTGTACCCGACATTGAGCATCTCCGGGATTGCAATGCGCGCGAACACCGCAGCTGTCGCGACGGAAGCCCCCGAAACCGCCGCAAACCCGGCAGTTGCAAAGACGGTGGCAACTGCCAGCCCGCCCGGCACCCATGCGATCCAGCGTTTGGCCGCCTCAAACAGAGCGGTTGTCAGCTTGGCGTAGTAAGCCAGATAGCCGATCATGATGAAGACGGGGATCAGCGACAGAACCTGCGCGGAAACCTTGGAATGGGGCGTGAGACCTGCGATTTTCACGCTGATCTCGACTGCTTTCCAGAACCGGTCGGGATCATAGTCGAACCCGTTCCAGCGCAACCAAACGAGGCCTACAAAGCCAGCCATGGCGGCAGCAAATGCCACACGCATGCCCAGCAAAACCATCACCAGCATGCCGCCTGAAACCCAAAGGCCAATGTCGATGGGTTCCATTATTTATCATCCTCGAGAATGGCCGCTTCGGCCATTGCCTGTTCGGCAATTGTCAGGGTCAGGGGCACGGCAACGGGATTCTCCAGCCCCAGAATCAAGGCACGGGCGAATCCCCAAGCCTGCAAAATCAGCCGGAGCACCAGCACGCCAAAGGCCACCGGAACAACCAGTTTGGAAGGCCAGACAGGGATACCCACATCAATCGAGCTGTCGCGCGAGCACAAGGGGCGCGCGCAGTCAAAGGAGCGGTCAAAATGCTCCCACGCGCCCCAGGTCAACGCAACCATCAGCAGCAGGATCAACAGAACCGAGATCAGCTCGAACAGCCACAGGATGCGGCCCTTGAGGGCGCCCACCAGCATGTCCATGCGGATATGCGTGCCATCGCGTTGAACATAAGAGACTCCCATGATCGCGATAATCGGCATGGCCGCTTCGATATAATCCACATAGCCCGCCATCGGCGCGCCAAAGAACTTGCGCGCGGTGACCGAATAGGCGGCCAGAAACATCAGCGAAAAAATCGCAATGCCCGACAGAAGGGCGCAGTAACGCTCTATCGGTAGTAATGTCCTGTCCAATTTGCTGAGTAAGCTGGAATCTTCCAGCACTGCCGCTGATCCGGCCATTCATTCTGCCCCTCTGATAGCGCAAGGCGGGCGATGCGCCCACCTTGCTATTCATGTGCCATGCAATGCGGGCTCGATTGGGGCCCGCCTGACGGCAGCTGCCCTTAGCTGCCGCTTGCTTTGGCGTCAGCCAGCGTCTTGACCACCAGATCATACAGTTCCTGACCCGGCAGGCCCTGCGCTTCCATATCGGCAATCCAAGCATCACGCGCAGGTGCAGCGGCCTTGGCACGGAACTCTTCGAGCACTTCGGGGGTAATTTCGACCTTCTCTACGCCTTTTTCCTCAAGCACTGCATCCCAGCGTTTCAGCAGTTCACCGTAGTTGGTCAGGTAGTGATCGAGCGCTTCTTCAACGCTGGAATCCAGCGCTTCACGCTCGACATCGCTGAGTGCTTCGTAGGCGTCGATGTTGACAACCACGGGGCAGTTCACTGTGCCGGGGTTCAGGTTTGCGGTCCACCAGTCAGCCTGATTGATCGTGCCAAAACTGAGGTGGGCGTGCTGGGCAAAAGCAACTGTGTCAACAACACCTGCTTCCATCGCCTGATAGGCTTCGGTCGCGGTCACGGACGTCGGCACTGCGCCAACGGCCTCGAACGCTTTGCCCAGGCCACCGGTGGCGCGCACACGCATGCCCTCAAAGTCCTTGAGCGTCCTGCGGGGTTCGCCGGTGCCAACAAGATTGTACTGTGGCATCGGTGAGGTCATCAGCAGCTTTGCATTCCACTGCGCCATCTCTTCGGTTGCGGCGGGATGTGCGTAGACGGCTTTTGATACCGCACGTTCCTGTGCCAGCGTTTCGACACCCAGGAACGGCAGTTCCAGCACGGTGACAACACGGTTCTTGTCCGCGTGATAGCCTGCACAGAATTGCGCCATTTCGAACGCTCCGATGGAGATACCGTCAAGGTTCTCGCGGTTCTTGGACAGGCCGCCGTAGCTGACGTTCATGGTGAATTCGCCACCGGTCTTTTCAGAGACGAGTTCAGCAATCTTTTCAACATGTTCGGTGAATGCCCGGCGCTTGCCCCAGACAGATACGTTCCATTCGGTTGCCGCCGCCTGGCTGACAAACGCAAAGCTGATCGCGCACACAGCTGCGCCGCTCAAAAACTTGGTCATTGGTGTTCCTCCCTTGTGGTACCGTTGTTTCGGTACCGCTTTTCAATCTACGTCCCGCGCCTTCCGGGCCAGCGTCACAAGGCCACATGCGACAGGTGCACGTCGTTTCAACATCCCATGTGATGTCAGGTTAACAAAAGCCTGCCGTCCCGCGTGTTGCAAACATATATTCTACACGCGAGACAGAACACCAAAAAATATTCAAAATCAATATCATGCGCAGAAATGTTCTGCGAGGTTCTGCGCTACGAACGTGGCTCTGTGCGACATTCCACACAGAATCGGCCCCAAATGCCCGCGCGGCGCCCTGTTGTGGCGTCGATCACTTCAGTTCAACTTCGACAAAGGACATCCCGGACACACCGCCGTTGATGACGTTATGGTTTACGCCCTTTTCACGCCGATAGGTGGTACCTGCCGGGATCAGAACTTCGCGTGCTTCCCCGCCGGGTTCTTCCAGCAGCATTGTGCACTCTGTCAGGGTGGTGATCACGTAATCCATCCCGTGTTCGTGCCATCCTGTTTCTGCACCGGGCGCAAAATCAAAGCGGGTAACGCGCACGCGCGTATCGTCGATCTGTTGGGTCGCGGTTGCTTGCGGGCGTGTCATATGTATTCCCCCGTTCTGGACGTCAGGCGCGGATCAATCTGTGTCCGGCAACACGACGACATTACCCACATGGGTCTATTCGATAAAGGTTCTATGCGCCTCTTTGAAATCAGCCAGCGTGCGCATACCTGTCTGGACAGGCACGACAGCGCCTTCATGGTTTTTCGCCATCTAACACCTTCGTAGGGGTTGGGTGCGTATGTACTGGGGCAAAAGGTTAGAACAAGCGACATATGCGATCAATCGCAACAGAAATTTAACATCTAACATGTTGTATATAAAATATTATAACTAACAGAATTTGAGAACTTAACACTCACTCTCGGCAATTCGGAAAATCCTTTACAGTGAAGCCCATGGTATTGAGTTGCATATTCCCTTCCCTTGCGACCGCGCTATGATCCTGCTCAAATTCAAGAGGGGGAAAATCTTATGTCTGATGCAAAAACCTATCCGCCATCCAAGGAGATGGCCGACAATGCCCATGTCAACGCTGCCAAGTATGACGCGATGTATGCGGCCTCGATCAAAGACCCTGACGGGTTCTGGCGCGAGCAAGGTGCGCGGGTGGATTGGATCACGCCGTTCACCCAAGTGAAGGACGTCGATTTCACGCTCGGCAATGTTCATATCAACTGGTACGCCGACGGCGAGTTGAATGTCTCGGCCAATTGCATCGACCGCCATCTTGCGACACGCGGTGAGCAAACTGCGATCATCTGGGAACCTGACAGCCCCGAAGAAACGGCGCTGCACATCAGCTACAACGAATTGCACGCCAATACCTGCAAGATGGCGAACGTCCTGCGGGATATGGGCGTGGTCAAAGGCGATCGGGTTATTATCTACATGCCGATGATCCCCGAAGCAGCCTATGCCATGCTGGCCTGCGCACGGATCGGTGCAATCCACTCGATTGTTTTTGCGGGTTTCTCTCCGGATGCGCTGGCCGCCCGTGTGAACGGGTCAGAAGCCAAAGTTGTGATCACCGCAGATTACGCCCCGCGCGGCGGGCGCGCTACACCACTCAAAACCAACGCAGATCAGGCACTGCTCCACTGTAAGGACTCGGTGAAATGCCTGGTGGTAAAACGCACTGGCGGCCAAACCACATGGGTCGACGGGCGCGATTACGACTATAATGCCTTGGCCAAGGATGCCGCTGACACCTGCGAACCCGAGGCGATGGGCGCGGAAGACCCGCTGTTTATCCTGTACACATCGGGCTCCACCGGGATGCCAAAAGGGGTTGTTCACACCACGGGCGGCTATCTTGTTTATGCTGCAATGACCCATGAAATCACCTTTGACTACAAAGAAGGCGAAGTCTTCTGGTGCACTGCGGATGTGGGTTGGGTCACGGGCCACAGCTATATTGTTTATGGTCCACTGGCCAATGGCGCGACCACCCTGATGTTTGAAGGGGTGCCGACCTTTCCCGACGCCAGCCGCTTCTGGCAGGTCTGTGAAAAACACAAGGTAAACCAGTTCTATACTGCCCCCACGGCCCTGCGCGCCTTGATGGGACAAGGGGACAGCTTTGTTGAAAAGGCCGATCTGAGCAGCATCAGGGTTTTGGGCACGGTGGGCGAACCCATCAACCCCGAAGCGTGGAACTGGTATAACGAGGTTATCGGCGGCGGGCGCTGTCCCATCGTGGATACATGGTGGCAGACCGAAACCGGTGGTCACCTGATGACCCCCCTGCCCGGTGCACATGCGATGAAACCGGGATCGGCAATGAAGCCGTTCTTTGGTGTGCAGCCTGTCATTCTTGATCCGACCACTGCGGAAATCCAGACCGGCAACCCCGTCGAGGGCGTGCTGTGCATTGCGGACAGCTGGCCGGGACAAATGCGCTCTGTCTGGGGTGATCACGAGCGGTTTGAAAAGACCTATTTCGCCGATTACCCCGGCTATTATTTTACCGGTGACGGGGCGAAACGCGACGCTGACGGCGACTACTGGATCACCGGACGGGTGGATGATGTGATCAACGTCTCCGGCCACCGGATGGGTACGGCGGAGGTCGAAAGCGCGCTCGTCGCACATGCAGCGGTCGCTGAAAGCGCCGTGGTTGGCTACCCCCACGCCATCAAGGGTCAGGGCATCTATTGCTATGTGACGCTGATGAGCGGTCAGGAACCCTCGGAAGAATTGCGTAAAGAGCTTGAGAAATGGGTCCGTACCGAGATTGGCCCTATTGCCAAACCGGATCTTATCCAATGGGCGCCGGGCCTGCCCAAGACCCGTTCAGGCAAGATCATGCGCCGCATTCTGCGCAAGATTGCGGAGAATGATTACGGCGCGCTGGGGGATACATCCACATTGGCGGACCCGTCCGTCGTTGACGATCTGATTGCCAACCGGATGAATACGTAAGACCGCTAAAAACCAAACAGGGATGGCACCCTATCGCTCAAGGGTGCCATCCTTCGCATTGAATGTCGTAAATCCTGAATCCAGCAATATGATAACCTCATCATACGTCGCTTTCTTGTTGCCGGAATAGGCTTTGAGGAACATTTTCTTGTCAACGACGCCGCCCTTTAATGATGCCCCAGTAAGAGCCACAATCAGTTTCGTGTGAAACACATACGACCGAGTGATATTCACGTCTGCTATTCTATCTTTGAGCCAGTCAGTATTGGCAGTCTTGGTCCATCCGGCTTTGGTGCGGACCAGAAACCGGGACAGAGTCAACGGCATCGTTCCGTCTGTTGCCAGGGACTGAATGCCAATCAGCAAGGATGAGTCAAAATCATTATCAGTCCCTACAGCAATGGCTGTCGTACTCGGGGTGATGGCCATGTTCTTTTCGTCTGCATAATACGTTTCCAATGGTGTCGTCATTGTCTTCTCCAATAAATTTTGAAATGGGTCATTAAATGCCCGCTATGGTGGAGCGATACGACGCCGCGATCAAGAAAAATTGACGGTGATCGCTTTTCAGGATGCGGTCCAACTTCACAGGCGCCGGCGGACGAGGTGAATATGCAGCCGCGTGCGAAGCGCGGAAAACACCGCTGAGAATCCCGCGTCTTTCCGGTGGGAACGCTGGACAATCCGACCGCGCCGTGGCACCGCTGTGCGCCATGAAACCATTTGTCCCACGCCCCGAAACCCGCGCAGATTTGCGCCGCACCTTTGGCCAGTTCGCCACCGGTGTGACCGTGGTAACGACGCTCTCGGATCAAGGACCGCTGGGAATGACGGTCAACTCATTTACCTCCGTTTCACTGGACCCTCCCTTGGTCCTCTGGGCGCCGGCCGCGTCATCCCGGCGCCATGATGGATTTGTCCGTGCGCCTGAATTTTGCATTCATGTGCTTTGCGCTGACCAGTTAGGTTTGGCGCAGCACTTTGCAGCGCAAGGGTATGATTTTGGGGCTTTTGACTGGTCCGCAGGTCCGAACGGCGCACCGACTTTTGAAGGCTGTCTTGCGACATTCCATTGCACGACCCATGCGGTGCATCCCGCAGGGGATCATTCACTGATTTTGGGCCGTGTGACCCATGCCAGCGAACACCAAGGCGACGCTGAAGGGCTGATTTTCAAACGGGGCCAGTTCGGGCGTTTCACACCCATCGGCTGATCGGATCAATCCGAAAGGCACGTCTTTAACGGACGGCCGAAACATAAGAAAAGGGCCGCCAAACCGGCAGCCCTTCCCATAATTCATTTCGGCAGGTTCTTAGCTATCAACCCGCTGAAGCTTGATCTCGCCAACACCAATGGCAAAGTTGAGACCTTCGGCTGTGCTCAGGCTGACGGGTTGCAGTGCAAGAGTGTTCTCCGACCCGCCCGTAAGCACGTTCGCGCCAAGACCGACACCAAATGTCGCCTCGGCGGACAACCCGCCGTATGTGCCGTTCAGTCCACCTTCCGAGAATTCCTGCTCGGTTGGTGCAAGAACAAGCCAGGACATTTTACCGTTTTCGGTGCGGCCAACGTCAATGCCGTATTTGTTGATTTCGCCAACATAGGTTTCATCTGCCAACCCTTCTTGAGTCGGGTTAAAGCTGCAGACCAACTCCTTTGACGACCCAAACAGAAAACCTGTGCCCGCGCCAACATCGCAATTTAGCGAGCCCACTTCAAAGTGGTCGACAGTTTCGTTGTCGCCGGTAGATTCGTTTTGGGCCAAGGCCGCTGTTCCAGCGGATGCGGACACCATAAGGGCGACGGCAAAAGCGCGTTTCATGTTGAATTCCATTGTACTACTTTCCGGCGCAACTTATGCGCCTGATTTTGCGTGTTCTGGCATTCGGGTGCCATGCGAAACCAATCCTGCCTCTTGCAGGTATGGCCGCGTCGGACAGCCAAAGTCGCGCCTGTCATAAGCGCCACCTATGCCTCTCTTCACGGGATCAACGAGGGGACCATCAATTGGTTCCCCCTATTGGCAATGATGCCAATCAGTAGTCTTTTTCAAAGAACAGGCCGATGCTCGAATTGCCATCCGATCCCAACGTGCCCTTGGCCTTGAGACTTGTGGTAATATCAAGGTTCAGCGAAACATCTGCCGTCCCATCCGAACTGGCGGTGACGTCAGTATAGATATTATCCGTCAGATATTTTCCCAGACGCAGCGCCGTTGCCCCGTCGTCCGTTGTGGTGACATCCAGATCGTCCAGCCCGAAACCGTCGCGCAGATTCCCGATGATGCCATTTCCGCCCCTGCCCGCCAGCGTCGCCACTGCACTTGCCAGTTGCAGCGCCTGAAACGCCGAGATTTCCGAAATGTTGCGCCCAAAGAGCAATTGCGCCAATACCTCGTCCTGCGGCGCAGCGGGGCTGGATTCAAAGGTCACTTCGGGTTCATCCGCCGGACCTGAAACAATGACCCGCACCTCGCCGGAGGCGGTATCCGTGACCGAGACAAAGCGCAGATAGGGCACCAGATCACCCTGAAACTGGACTGATCCCTCCCTGAGCGTAAACCGCTTGCCCAGAATATCGATCCGCCCCCGGAGCAGCTCAAATCTTCCCGAAGAGATCACACGGTTGGTAGTGCCAGTCAGGGTCAACCCACCGCCCAGTTCAGCATCCAGCCCACGCCCGCGCACAAAGATGCGGTTGGGCGCATTCACCCGCAGATCAAGACCGAACCCGGGTCCCTTCTCGTCCTTGATCACGCCGTTGGCCCCGCTCTCAAGGCCGGCCTTGTTACGCGTCGCAGCGACGCCCGGGCGACTGCCCCCCACGTGCGTAATCGCCGGAATGTCGCCGATGCTGGTCAGGCCCGTGGAGGGGACGTTAATGTTTGTCTCGCCCACGTTGATCTGTCCGGCAATACGCGCACCACCGGTCAGCGGGCCGGCTACGCGCAGGTCGCCGGAAACGGAAGTTCGGTAGAGGCGCGGATCAATCAGCACCACATCTTGCAACGCCACGCTCAGGTCCGCTGGCAATGACGGTGTCAGCGTGACCGCCCCGCCGGCACGCAAACTCCCGCCGTTTACCGGCGCGCCGGTGATGTCCAGAACCGCCCTGCTGTTGGCCAGTTGGATGTTGGCCGTAATGCCGCGGATCGCGGCGCGCAGGTTGGGGGCCGTCAGGCTCGCGTCGGAGGCCTGAATTGTGCCGCTGAGCGAGGAAAGAGCTGCAGGCCCGTTGAGCGCCAGATCAAAACGCGCCTGCCCTTGCAGATTGCGCGGTGCGATAAACGGGCGTGACAACCCCAACGGAGCCGATCCGTTGATATCAAGATCGAGGGTGCCGTTTTCATTCACCAGCCCTGCAATGCGCGCCTGTGTGCCCGAAGGACCAGTGGCATCGGTATCCACGCGCCACGCGTCGCCTTGTTTGCGCGCCGACCCCTTGACCTCCAGCGGGCCGCTGACCTTTTCGACCAAGGCACTGAGGTTGGCGATCGCCAGATCGAAATCGACAGCCGCGTTCGGCCCCGTCACAACACCCTGTACTGACGCGCGCGACGCGTAAGGCCCGGTTGCATTGGTATAAATGCCAATCCCGTCCGGCGTCTGGCGCAGAATCCCTGTTGCGGCCAGTCGTCCGGAAACACCGGGCACCAGCGGGTTCACATCGGGGACCACAGCATCGAATGCCAGCGACATGGCCGGGCCTGTTGCGACCCCGTTTACAGACGCACGCGCGCCATACGGCCCTGTTGCGTTGGTATCAATTGCGATGCCATCCGGTGTCTGGCGCACGACGCCTTTGGCCGCCAGCGGGCCGGATACCTGCGGTACGACAGGGTTAATATCAGGCATCGACACATCAAAGGTCAGCATCATGTCAGGCCCGGTGGCCAATCCTTCGACAAGTGCGCGTGCGCCGTAAGGTCCATTGGTCTGAAGATCTACGAAAAACCCCTGATCCTCCTGCCGCACCCTTCCCGATGCCTGCACGGGACCATTCACCTGTGGCACCAACGGGTTGATGTCCGGCACGGAGGCGTCAAAGCTGACGTCGATCTTCGGGGCTATCAACCCGTCCGCCTTGAATGCCACACGATACGGACCGGTTGCGTCGGTCTTGATGAGCCAGCCTTCCTCGCTTTGGCGTAATTCACCCGTCGCGTTGACCGGCCCGTTAATGTCCTGACCGAAAGGTTCCGCAAAGGGGCGCACATCAGGCACTTCCGCCGTGAAGGCAATCATCGCATTTGGTCCGGTAGCGAGCCCTTTCGCCGTGAGTTCGGCGCTGTAGGGGCCTTCGGTGGCCGCGTCCACGGTCCAGCCGCTTTGATCCTGTACGGCGGTTGCCATCACGCTGATCGGGCCTTGGTATTGTGGTACCACGACAGCAAGGTCGTTCAGTTGGAACTGGGCCTCGACCCGACTGTTATCGGTGCGCAATTCGGCAGCTCCCGACAGGAGCAGAGCATCATTCAATAGCACCAGATCGCGCAGGAACGTGCCCGTCTCATCGCGCAGCGCCTGCATACTGAGCGTGGTTTTTCCAGCCAGAACGGCATCCGCCTGCGCAATGCCAAGGCGCAGATCTTGCGTGCTTCCGTTGGCCGCCAGATCAAACGCACCGCTCAACGGGGTGATTGTACCCTTGAGCGCGAGGTCTGTCTGGCCATCAAGTTCGCGCCCGGCAAGGGCAGAGAACCGGCTGAGGTCAGCAGCATTCAACGACGCATTAACGCGCGTCAGGAAACCCTGTTCCAAACCGTTGATAATAATCGTCCCGATCAGTCCGTAATCCGCGCCAGCCAGATCCAGATCGCTGATCCGTAGCGGTTGGCCTTCGATATAGTTCAGGTTCGCGCGACCACTGATCGTTTTTCCGATGGCTTCGGCGCTTGGGCCATCAGTCAATTCCAAACCGTCAGCCTCAAAAACCATATCGCCCAGGAACTGGCCCACTGAGCCAAGGTTGCCTTGCAACGTTCCTGTCAAGCCAAGCTGGGTGCTGGCGATATCCAGCCCCCTCATGGAGAGCGCATTGATGTCGAACTCCGCATCGAAAGCCTCGCCATCGTTTGCATCGTAATCGACCCGCAGACCGACCCGTTCGACCGTCGTGCCCTGCCCGCCGACGGGCAATAGAATGGGCGTCCCGTCCGGATTGACGATCGTACCGGACACATCAATAAGCGTGGGCCAGCTGTCCTGATTGAGCGTGACTTTGCCCTTCAGGTCCACCGCCTGCGCTGTGATGTCGAAATCAGAAACCTCGATCGCGCCTGTCGACTCGCGCAGCGCATCGATCTTCAGGCGTACGTCTGTGCCGAAAAACGCGCGATAGCGCGGGGCAAGCAAGGCGGTGATATCCCCGCCAATATTGGCCTGAATGCGCCTGTCGGGCGTGTCAGACGCGCGGCGTGGCGCCTGCGCGCCCAGAATAATCTCACCTGCCAAACGCTCTTCGTCATCTGTGGCAACGCGCACGTCTGTCGTGAAATCATCCAGCGGTCCCTGCCCCTGCACACTCATCTCGACGGATGGCTGACCGGGAAGGTTGAGCAAGCGTGAGGCAATGCCAGCCTTTTCTTCTTTGAGTTCCAGAAGCAGATCAAGGACTGCATCTGACCGCTCGAAATTCGCCTTGATTTCAAATGCGCCCGCCTTGGTGTCTGTACGCGATGCGGTGAAATCAATATTGGCCGTCTCATCGTTGAGCTTGGCGTTGGCTTTGACGGAAAGCTGGACCGCCTCCCCCAAAAGCGGCGCGCCAAGGTTGATCTGCTCGACCGCAAAATCCGCGATCTCGACCGATACAGGCAGTTCCGGCAAGGCAAAGGGCTTTGCCTCGGCATCGGGCAAGGCTGCTTCTTCGCTGACCGGCAGGCGCGGGATATCGAGCTTTTGTGCCTTTAACTGCTCTACCTCGAGGCGTCCACGCAACAGTGCGGAGCGGTTCCAGACCAGCGTCACGCCATCAAGCGTCAGCCATATCCCGTCCTTGTCGGCAATCGTCATCCGGTCGAAGGACGCCGCAGAGCTGAGGGCACCGCTGAACCCGTCAATGGACACGGTGCGCCCTGCTCCGCTTAACGCATCCTGAATGGTGCGTGTCAGAAATCCCTTGTCATCCTCCTGCGCGGCGGCAGGCAACAGGCAGGCGATCCAGATCAGTACAGCACACAGGAACTTGCGAAAAATATCCATCAGAAGCTTTGCCCGATGCCGATATAGACCTGAAAGTTCTCGCCTGTTTCCGGGCCGGATGTGGGCACCGCAACATCCAGCCGGATAGGTCCGATGCCCGTCGCATACCGCAGGCCCAGACCAGCACCGGAATGCCATCTTCCTGATCCATCATAGAACTCTTCTGCGCCGATATAGCCTGCGTCCACAAAGCCGACGATCCCAATGGAATCTGTCACCTTGACGCGCGCCTCCGCTGACAGCCCCACAAAGCTGCGGCCGCCTACGACGTTGCCACCGCCCAGATCGACGCCCAGCGCCTGATAGGGCTGGCCACGAACGGTGCCGCCGCCACCGGAATAAAACAGATAATCCGCAGGTGCTGTACTCAGTTCAGGCCCAAAGACCGACCCCAGTTGGCCGCGCAATGCAAGGGTCACAGGGCGGGCTTCGCCGAAAGTTCGGAAAAAACGCGCATCGACAAAGCTGCGCAATCCATTGTCTGCCCCGTCCAAGGCAAGAAAGGGCGTGAACGCGGCGCGGGCAAAATACCCCGACTTGGCATCAAGCTTGTCATCGCGGTAGTCAAATTCAGCCGAAAGCGGCAGGGTCAGCAAAGTGTATCTGTTCGTGCCAAACGCATCGCGGGTTTCAGCGGTGCGCAGGCCAAGACCCAGCGTATAGGTCCGGTTCTCGCTTGCAATACGTTCAAAGCCCGCCACCAGATCAAGCTGGCGCGAAAAGAAATTGACCTCGTCCAGTTGCTCCAGTTCGGCCAAAGCGTAGAAGTTCGTGTCTTCGTTAAAAGTCGCGGGGCGGTCAAAGCGTGCGGCAAGCCGGTAATCTTCGCCCCCCGAATTGCCGCCGATGCCGGACACTTCGGCCTCAAGGCGCAGCCGTTCGGCCCCGCCCAACAGATTCCGGTGCAACCAGAATGTCGACAGCGTCAGTCCCTCAAGCGAGGATAGTTCAGCACCAAAGCCAAAACGGCGCGGCTTGGCCTCGGCGACCTGCGCCGTGATGGGCAGCGTGGCGTCAGGCCCGATACGCTCTGCCTCGATCAACGCGACGGAGGCAAAAGAGCCGGTGCGTTGAAGGCGGCGCTGTGCCAGTCGCAATTCGTCAGGGGAATAGACTGTGCCCGTTGGAAGGCCCGCAATTTCGATGATCCGCTGCGTGCGCACATTTGTATTGCCCGTCACAGTCAAATCACCAAAACGCAATCGCGGCCCCGGCGCCAGCCGCAGATCGGCAGTGATCGTTCGGTCCTGATGGCGGGCGGTCAACTGCTGACTGGCGAGTTCGGCCTTTGCGTGGCCCTGATCGCGCCAGCCGTTCACCCCGGCGCTGACCGCTTGTTTCAAGACACCCAGACTGGCGGTCTGTCCGGCCGCAAATCCTTCAGGCAGTTCGGTGCCCTGGGCGACAGGCGCGATGCGCGCGGCCCCAAAGCGGAATTGGGGGCCCGGATCAATCGCGATGACCGCGCGATTGATGGTGCGGGGCGGCGACACCGGCGGAATGGCCGAGGCGTCGACACCGTCCAGCGTAATGGTGATGACCGGTGCGAAATAGCCTTGGTCATAAAGCACCGCCAAAAGACGCGCGTAGTCGGCCTGTGCTGCAGCGACCAGTTCCTGTGTGGACGGTGTGACATCTTCGGCAGTTTGTTCTGCCAGCAGCGATCCGCCCCGCACGGTTTGATACAGGTCCGTTCCCTGATCAATTCCCGTGACCGTCAGTTCAGCCGAATTCACCGTTCCGGCAAACGCCATAAGCCCCGACAGGGCGAGCACAATGCGTTTCGTTTTCCACGTTGGCCAAATACGCCGCAACTGGTTATCTCCTGCTCTCGAAAAAGCTCTTACCGCCGCCTCTTGAAGGGCGGTTTCAGTATGATTTAAGGGCTGTTGTAGCGGGTTTCTTGCCTTGGCCGCAATCAATCACTGTGTAGGTTGCTGAATTGTGAACACAATATCTGGGCATTTACGTCATAAGACATACGATCGGGTCTATAGCAGGCAAAAAGCCGCGCATCCGATCAGGTAGCAGGGTCCCAAAGTCCTCTCTGCGATACTGCACGGTATGGTGCAGCAAGGCTGTGACTTAATAATCCGAGACAAGCAGGTGCTGCGCAGTCTGATCCTCTTCAATCTGCGAAAAGCGCCCGAGCGGCTGCGCAAACACATTATCCGTCCTGTCATCGTTCACGGTGGAGACTTCACCGATCAGACAGTCATCTTTTTCCGCCCAGAAAGCGTGCCAGTCGCCCGGCACCAACGTGACGCTTTGGCCGGGCTTCAGACGCAACCTGCCCTGCGGCGGCAGATCCACTTGGACCCCGTCAGAGCGGACCGTAACGCGCGCATCCGGATCAATGTTCCCTGCCGGATCAGAGGCGTAAAGCTCCACCACCAGATCACCGCCACGCCGATTGATGATGTCCTCGGTCTTGACGATATGACGGTGCATCGGGGAAAGCTGGCCCTCGCGGCTGATCATGATCTTTTCCGCATAAAGCATGCCGCGCCCCGTCTGCAGGTCTTCGGCCAGCCCGTTGCGGGTGGTGAACAAGAACAGGCCCAGTGTATCAAAGCGGGCTTGGCCATAATCGGTGATGTCCCAGCCCAGACCGCGTGCACGTATCCAGTCAGCACTTTCTGCGCGCATCTGGTCGGGTGTGAAATAGGCAAACGGCGGCAGGATCACCCCGAAGCGCTGCATGAATGCGTCAGCGTCACGCATGATTTCGTTTATTTGCGAGCGTTTCATATGGTGACTCCCCCGAGTGTGATGTCAGCAGGCAGTGCTGCGGCCAGAATGGTGGCAGCGTTTGCGAGATCGTTTTCCTCGGCGCGGGCAATCGCCGCATCTTTGGTCAGCCCATGCGCCAGCCAGCGCGCAACCAGCCTTTCGCGCAGCACTTGCATTGGCGGGGCCAGCAGTATCGACAGATCCCAACTCGCGGCCAGTTGCCGCCAGGGATCGGCGTCAAACAGCAGATAATTGCCTTCGACTATCACGGTATCGCAGTCGCCATTGACCACCCCTGCCCCCGCAATTGCGCGGTCAGACGCCCGGTCAAACAGCGGATAGACAACATCATCCTCAACCGCCAAACGCTGCACCAAATGAATGAACCCCGCCGCATCAAAGGTCTGCGGGGCCCCCTTGCGTGCCAGCAGGCCAGACGGAACCAGCAACAGGTTATCAAGGTGAAAACCGTCCATTGGCACGACCTGCGCTTTTGCACCCTCTTGCACCAGTGCGCCAGCCAGCGCCGCGGCCAAAGTCGACTTGCCGCTGGCCGGAGTGCCCGCCAGAGCCACCAATCGGCGGCGCCCTTCAAAAGGTGCGTTCAGCACCCGTTCGGTCAGCGCCTCAAGCGTAGGGATATCACCATTCATGCCGCTTCGGGTGCTTCCTTTGCGCCGGTCATAAAGGCAACGGCGTCTGACATGGTATAGTCTTTGGGATCGATCACACACAGCCGTTTGCCAAGCCGGTGGACGTGTATGCGGTCTGCCACCTCAAAAACATGCGGCATGTTGTGGCTGATCAGGATGATCGGAACACCGCGCGACTTCACGTCCTGAATAAGCTCCAGCACCTTGCGGCTTTCCTTGACACCGAGTGCGGCGGTCGGTTCATCAAGGATTATCACCTTTGAGCCGAACGCTGCCGCACGCGCCACGGCGACACCCTGACGTTGTCCGCCCGATAGGGTTTCGACAGCCTGATTGATGTTCTGGATGGTCATCAGGCCCAATTCGGTCAGCTTGTCGCGCGCCATCTGCTCCATCTTTGCGCGATCCAACTGGCGCAGAAACTTGCCCCGCCAACCGGGTTTGCGGATCTCACGGCCCATAAACATATTGTCGGCAATTGACAGTGCGGGTGACATGGCCAGCGTTTGATAGACCGTTTCAATCCCCGCCTCTCGCGCCTGAATGGGCGACGAGAATTGCACCCGCTTGCCTTCCAGATGCACCTCGCCCGCGTCGGGTATCACCGCGCCGGAAACTGCCTTGATAAGCGAGCTTTTGCCCGCACCGTTATCCCCGATGACCGCGAGGATTTCGCCAGGCATCAGATCAAAATCGCAATGATCAAGCGCCGTCACGCGGCCATAGCGTTTGACCAACCCGCGTCCTTGTAAAATCGGTTCCATCAGGCTGCTACCTTTCTAATCCACTGGTCCACTGCCACGGCGGCGATGATCAGCGCGCCAATCAGCAGGAACGTCCATTGCGCATCCGCCCCCAACAGGCGCAGACCCAAAGTAAAGACACCGACAATCAGCGCCCCGAAAAGACTGCCAACTATAGAGCCGCGCCCCCCAAAGAGGGAGATACCCCCGATCACCACAGCGGTAATGCTTTCGATGTTCAAAAGCTGGCCCGATGTCGGGGAAACAGAGCCGATCCGCCCGATCAGTGCCCAGCCCCCGATCGCACAGATAAATCCGGCAACCGCATAAACTGAAATGAGCATGCCTTTTACGTTCACACCGGATAGTTCGGCCGCCTCTGGATCATCGCCCACCGCATAGACATGACGCCCCCACGCAGTGTGGCGCAGCACATAGGCGAGGATCAGGACGATCAGCACCATGAACACCACGCCTATCGTGAATACGGCCCCCCCGATGCTGAACTTTGCGCCCAGCAGCTGCAACAGCGGCGCATGCGTCGCGATATCCTGACTGCGAATGGTTTCATTGGACGAATACAGGAAATTGGCCGCCAGTACGATTTGCCACATGCCAAGTGTCACAATAAACGGCGGCAGTTTCATGGCGGCCACCAGCCAACCATTCAGGGCACCGATGGCGGTGCCGAACAGAAGGCCAAAACCAACCGCGACCTCGACAGGCAGACCATAGCGAAAGGTGAATTGCCCCATGATCACCGAGGAAATCACGGCAATCGCCCCGACGCTCAGGTCAATGCCTGCTGTCAGGATCACCAACGATTGCGCAGCCGCCACAATACCCACGATCTGAACCTGCTGCAGGATCAGTGTGAGCGCGAAGGGCGAGAAGAATTTCGACCCCAGCAAGATGCCAAATACGATAATCGCGGCAATAAGCACGATCAGCGGCACCAATGCTGGCGTTGTATGGAGCGCGTGGTGGAATTTGCCGACGAACCCTTTGTTGTGATCTTCGAATTCCGCAACCGCTCCACTGCTGTTTGCAACGACGGCTTCGTAATTGTCCTGTGATGGCATCTGCATTCCCCCGAATACCATTATCAGGTGCGCAGGGCGCGCACCCGATGTTTTAAGCGACGTACTCGATTAACCCCAGCAGAGCTTGGTACCCTCATCGGTGTCGATGCTTTCGACACCCTCCACAGGGCGGTCTGTTACCAGTGCGACGCCGGTATCAAAGAACCCCTTGCCTTCGGTCGCCTGTGGTTTTGTCCCGTCTTTAGCCCATGCGGCAATCGCTTCGATGCCCTTGGAGGCCATCAGCAGCGGATATTGCTGCGAGGTCGCGCCGATAACGCCATCCTTGATGTTGGCCACTCCGGGGCATCCCCCATCGACGGACACGATCAGCACATCATTCTCGCGTCCAATCGACTTCAACGCTTCATAGGCGCCCGCCGCCGCCGGTTCGTTGATTGTGTAGACCACGTTGATTTCCGGGTCAGTGGCCAGAAGGTTCTCCATCGCTTTGCGACCACCCTCTTCGTTACCCGCCGTTACATCGTTGCCGACGATCCGCGCGTCGTCCTCATCGCCCCATTTGTCAGGATCACCCAGTTCAATGCCGAAACCCTGAAGGAACCCCTGATCGCGCAGCACGCCGACGGTTGGCTGGCTGACTGCCAGATCCAGCATGCCGATCTTGGCTGTTGCGGCATCATCGCCCAAAGCAGCGGCGGCCCACTGACCAATCAGTTCGCCCGCAAGAAAGTTGTCGGTGGCAAATGTCATGTCAGCGGCGTCAATCGGATCAAGGGGTGTGTCCAGCGCAATGACCAGCAGTCCGGCGTCGCGTGCCTGCTGCACTGCGGGAACGATGGATGACGTGTCAGAGGCCGTGAGCAGAATACCCTTGGCACCGTTGGCGATGCATGTCTCGATCGCGGAAACCTGTGTTTCATGGTCGCCGTCGACCTTACCGGCGTAACTGTTAAGTGTAATGCCCAGTTCTGCGGCCTTTGCCTCGGCCCCTTCGCGCATTTTGACAAAGAACGGGTTGGTATCCGTCTTTGTGATCAGGCAAGCAGAAACCTCATGGCCGTCCGCATAAGCGGAACCTGCCATGGTGGCGAGTGCAAGTGCCGTACCCGTGAATAGATTTTTCATAATGTCCTCCCGAGACAATTCAGTTCGATTTCTGGCAAGATATGATCCCTGCCGCCCCCCAAGAAGCTCTTCCCTCTTAGATTGTGCTCCAAAAAGCCCGATTCTACTGAGTCTGTCAATAAATAAATAAAGTTGATTTATTAATTCCTAAAGTTCATGATTGCCATTATGGACGTGCAGGACAAGAGTGCCCGAATGGACGGTGGCCAGCAAATAAGCGGACGCGCAGGCGTCAATCAAAGCGGCGTGCGCGATCACAACGAGCGCTTGCTGCTGAGCATGTTGCGCAGCCTTGGCCCGACCCCAGGCAGTGAACTTGCGCGCCTTGCCGGACTGTCACCGCAGACTGTCTCGGTTATCCTGCGCAAGCTCGAACACGACGGCATTCTCAAGCGCGGCGACCCGATCCGGGGCAAGGTTGGCAAGCCCTCCATACCTATGGATCTGAACCCGGATGGCGTACTGTCAATCGGTCTGCGGCTGGGGCGGCGCAGCTCTGATCTGTTGCTGCTCGACTTTGCCGGAAACCTTCGTAACCAGATCAGCATCAACTACCCCGTCCCCCTGCCCGCCGAAATTCTGACTTTTGTAGAGAGCGGCATCGAAACACTGGTCAAGGACCTGAGTGCAGACGCCCGTGCACGGATTTGCGGCATTGGCGTGGGGCGGCCGTTTGAACTTTGGAAATGGCACAATGCGTCCGGATCCCAGGCCGTTGCCTATCAGGCATGGGAGCACGTTGATTTCGCACGTGAAATAGCGGCGTTTTCTGATCTTCCGGTTTTTGTCGTGAACGACGCGAGTGCGGCCTGTCGCGCTGAACATATTTATGGTCGAGGCGCGGAGTTTCGCGACTATGCCTACTTTTTCATTGGCTCGTTTATCGGCGGCGGCGTGGTGCTGAATGGCGCGGTTTATGAGGGCAATCAAGGCAACGCCGGTGCCTTGGGATCGCTTCACAGTTCCGGGCCTTTGGGTGAAAGCCGCCAGTTGATTGATGTGGCCTCCATCCATCTGCTGGAATCTCGGCTGATCGAGGCGGGCCTGACACCCGATGCGCTTTGGAGCAACCCACAGGACTGGTCCCGCATTCAACGTTATGTCGAACCCTGGATTGGCGAGACGGCGCAGGAACTGGCAAAAGCCACCCTGTCAATTTGTTCTGTCATCGACTTTGGCGCAATCCTGATCGACGGCGCCTTTCCCGAGGCGGTGCGGGAAGAACTGGTCGAACGGGTGCGCCGCTATCTGGTCAATCAAGATACCAGAGGGTTGATACCGCCACGGATCGAAACCGGTAGTATCGGCAAAAACGCCCGCGCGATCGGGGCGGCCAGCAGCCCGATTGTTTCGCAGTTCATGCTGCACACCAACAGAGGTCTGGCGTTCAGCTAGGCGCAGCACCCAAGGTTCGCATTCCGGTCTGCGCCATTGCGATGCTCATCTCGTCGCTCAACACATCCCACAGCCGATTAAGACCCGCCTCCCCCCCTGCCGCGATGGCAAATTGAAGAATCCGGCCAAAAAAGGTGAAATCGGCGCCGGTCAACAAGGCTTTCAACGCGTCCTCCCCAGAGCGAAGGCCGCTGTCAAAAAACAGGGGATAGGCTGGCCCGACCGCCTCGCGGATCAACGGCAGCATGGAGAAAGGCGCAGGGGCGCTTTCCAACTGGCGTGACCCGTGGCTGGACACCTGAATGGCATCAACGCCCTCTGCCTTCAGCATGGCGGCATCTTCGGGGTCCAGAACGCCTTTCACCACAAGTTTACCCGGCCACGCGTCCCGCATCTTGCGCAGCGTGTCCCAATCGGCGCGGGCACGGCTTTCTGTGCGGTCAAATTCATAACCCGGCATGTCAAAGTTGGCCATCTGCGGCTTTCCTTTGAACAAGGATGTCAACGACCAACGCGGGTGCAGCGCAAAATCGACAAACTGGCGCGGACCGATTTTGAAGGGCATTTTGAAACCATGGCGCAACTCGCGCGGACGGCGACCGACTTCGGGCACATCAACGGTCAAAACCAGCGTTTGGTATCCCGCATGCCGCGCCCGTTCGACCAGCTTGAAGGTGCCGGTACCGTCGCCGCTGAAGTAGATCTGGAACCATGCGTGGCCCTGCGCGACCTCGATGATCTTTTCCAATGGCGTGGACGCGACAGTGGACACCCCGTGCGGCACCTTATGGCGCGCCGCCAGACGCGCCAGCATCAGGTCCGCGCCGGGGGAAGACAGGTTGCACATGCCCATCGGCGCGATACCAAACGGGCGTTGCGCATCCGCGTCAAAGAGCCTGGTGCCTAGCGAGCGGTTGCTGACATCGCGCAAAATTCGGGGCCGCAGGGTATGCGCATCAAGGGCCGCGCGGTTGCGCGCAGCGCCCGTTTCCGCCCCGGCCGAGCCGTCAATGTAGTCAAAAACCATCCACGGCAGACGCCGGCGGGCAAGCCGCCGTGCGTCCACCGCAGAATGGATGCCGGACGCCGACATTCAGGCTGACACCGCTTTCATGAAACGATCGCGGATCACAACCGGATCCATCGTGATCACCGGCAGTTTGATGTTGCCGCTGTCGCATTTGCACACGATCACGGTCATCTTCTTGCCGTCGATGGCTTTTTGCAGCACGGGACCCAGATTCTTGTCCTGCACTTCGATCACATTGTCACATCCGCAGGCTTTGGCCACTGCCGTCAGCGAGGTTTTCTTGCCCGCGTAGGTAGGTTGATCGCCGGTCGACCCATAGGATCCATTGTCGATGATCAACAGTACATAGTTATCTGCAACATTGTTTGCGATGGTCGGCAGCGTGCCGAGGTTGGTCAGAACAGAGCCGTCACCATCAATGGATATGACTGTCTTGGGTTGTGCCAGTGCCAGCCCCAGACCGATGGAGGACGACAGCCCCATTGTGCCAAGCATGTAAAAATTCGACGGCTGGTCGTCGATCATATGCAGCTCCTGGCTGGGCAGACCGATGTTACAGACAACCAGATGGTCACGAATGATGGGCGCGATGTCGCGCAGGATTTCTGAACGGATCATTGGTCCCCGTAGCCTCCCCAGAAGTTGGCGTCGGTCAGGATGGCGACCGGCTTGTTGCACATAAAGGTGTATTTCAGGATCGCGTCGAATTCCTCAACGTCCTTTTGGTTGTGGAAGTGGTAGGTCGGGATCTTCATCTCGGCCAGCAGCGCCTTGGTGTGCACCGCCATTTCCACCTGACAGGCGACCGGTTCGCGCAACTCTCCGCGATACGAGATCAACATGGGCAGCGGCATCCGGTAGTACTGGATCAAAGTCGCCAGCGTGTTGATCGTGACCCCGATTGCAGTGTTCTGCATGATGATCGCAGGCCGCTTGCCGCCCATGAATGCGCCCGCGCACAGGCCCATGCCCTCGTCTTCCTTGTTGGAGGGGATGTGAAAGATTTCCTCGCGGGCGTCGATTTCTTCGATCACACCTGCAAGCTGTTTACACGGAACTGTGGTCACAAACGAAACGCCGTTTGCAACAAGGTCGTCCGTTATCTTTTTGTCTATATTCACCTTGGGTTGCCTTTCATTGGGATCAACTATTGGATCGGGACGCGCCGGGATGCAGGTCTTTTCTTTGGCATCAGGGCCACGGTTCAAGCACGATTTTAGGGGCCGCCACGGTGCCGCGCCGCAAATCGGAAAAAGCCTGAGCACCTTCAGACAATGCGCGGGTTTCAAACCAGTCGAGCGCGCCAAGGCGCCCGTCAAAGATTGCCCCGGCGGTGTCACGGAAATCCTGCGCGCTGTAGGTATAGGTGCCCAAAAAGGTAATCTCTTGCAGTGTCATGCGCCGCACATCCAGCCCGCCGGTGTCTTCACCCAGTCCAACGTGGGCAATCACCCCGCCGCTTTGGACCACAGCAGAAGCGCTCGCGCGTGTCGCGGCATACCCCACGGCGTCAATGACAATAGGGTACTCACCCTCCGGACTTGTGGCCACCCGCTCGCCACAGGTATCGCGCAAAAAAGCGCGCCGCGCTTCGTTGGGTTCGACAATCGTGACATCTTCCACGCCCATCGCTTTGAGCGCGAGAGAAGCGGCAAGGCCAATCGCCCCACCCCCGATCACGAGGGCGCGACGATCTGCACTCGGATGCAATGCCTCAGTAGCCAATCGCGCCGCATGCCAGCTGACGGCCAAAGGTTCCGCCAGTGCGGCCTTGGCCAGCGGCACCTCAAGGGGCACCTCAACAAGGTTCTGTTCAGGCATTGAGATAAATTGCGCAAAAGCACCTTCGCGCGGCTGCATGGAGATGATCTGCCGCTTTGGGCACAGGTTTTCGCGCCCTGCCTTGCAGGCAGGACAAGTCAGGCAGGTTACCAGCGGGTTTACGGTAACGCGCAAACCGTTTTTGTTCCCGCCCTCAACTATTCC
>JBARUV010000135.1:0-50835 GCA_049645905.1 Sulfitobacter sp. | reverse complement strand
GCCAATGACTGTAACCTTACCGAGGTCTTCGGGCTTCTTTGGTTTCATAGCTACTTCTCCTGTTTGCAGTATAGGCAAAGCCTAACCTGCTGGGTGAAGCAGCCGGTACATCCCATTATTGACCGATGCTGCGCTTTGCATGAATGGCTGCAAACCAATTACAACACTTGATTCAAATGTCATTCAAAATGATTGACATTGGTCAAAATGCATTACATATTGCATTTTGACTTACAAGGAGAGAACTGAGATGCAGATCACGTCTGACCAGTGCCGAGCGGGACGAAGCATGTTGAATTGGAGCCAAGATAAGCTTGCAACGAACGCTGCGGTGTCACGTGCCACAGTTGCTGACTTTGAGACCAATACTAGGAGACCAATGCAAAACAACATGCGATCCATCGCTGACAGTATGTTCGCAGCTGGCATCGAATTTGTGCCCGAAGAAGGCACCAAGGGTGTAGGAGTGCGCTTCCGCGAACTAAAACTAGAGTACGTAGGGAACGTGCGGATCAATCGTTTTGAAAACAACGCAGCCATCAAAATGCGTTACGCTGGCGAGCAGTTTGTTTGCGTGATCGACCTTGACGCAGTTGACGATTACTACGGAGGCAATTTCTCGACTGATGACCAGTACACCAAAGCCATTTCCGACATCTTGCACATTGTGCTTGCGGCAGCAGAACGTCATGCTCCAACCAAAATCGACAATGGCAGGCTTCTCGTTACATACGACATGTTAAAGAACGGGTGATACTTGAGCATACAATCAGCCAATCAGAGGTAATGGCAGCTCTGTCCGCACAGCAGTCTCTCAACCCACTTCCGTCCGGCCACGTCGATCCCCGCGCAGGGCGGCGTAGAGGACATGGGTGCGCCAGCGTCCGTCGATCTGGAGGTAACTTTGCGCGACGCCTTCATACTTGAAGCCCGCCTTTTCCAGCAGGCCCCGGGACGCGGCGTTTTCGGGCAGGCATGCGGCCTCGATGCGGCTCAGGTCGAACCGGGTAAAGGCCTGATGTGCCACCGCTTCGATCGCTTCGCGCATATAGCCCTGACGTGCATAGGGCGCGCCGGTCCAGTAGCCGAGGGTCCCTGCCTGTGACGGGCCGCGCCGGATATTGTCCAGCGTGATCGCGCCTATCAGCGCCTCGTCTTCGCGCCGGATCAGGAACAGCGGCAACGCGGTGCCTCCCGCAACAGAGCGCTGCGCCCAGTAGACGCGGTTGGTAAATGCCTTGCGGGTCAGGTGATCATATGCCCATGACGGCTCCCACGGGGTCAGGTAGTCGCGGCTTTTTACGCGCAGGGTTGTCCAGTCGCGAAAGTCGGAATGGATCGGTGGGCGCAAGATCAGGCGCTCTGTATCCACCCTGAATTTGCGCTTTAGCCCCAGCATCAGGCGGCGCGGCGCGCTTGCAGTGTTTCCAGAGCAGGTGCGCCTTCGACAGGGCCATAAAGGGCCATTGCCGCAGGGGCAGCATGCGCCATATGACCCGCCAGATCGCGGACGTCGCCTGTGGTCACAGCGTCGATGCGCGCGACGGTTTCTTCCAGTGACGGGATACGGTCCCAAATCTGGATCAGCCGGGCAAGCCGCTCCGCGCGGTTGGAGGGGCTTTCCAGCCCCATCAGCAAACCTGCCTTCATCTGCGCACGGGCGCGGGCGACTTCGGCGGGCGACATGTCGGTCGCTGCGCGTTTCATTTCGTCAATTGTGATCCCTGCCAGTTCAGGCAGTTGTTCACCGGACGTGCCCGCATAGATCGTCATCATGCCGGTGTCGGCATAGGCGCCGGCTTGGGCAAAGATCGTGTAACACAGCCCGCGATTCTCGCGGACTTCCTGAAACAGGCGGGATGACATGCCGCCCCCAAGTGCCGATGCATAGATTTGTGCAACATAGATGTCATCCGCCCGGTACCCCGGCGATTCAAAACCAAGCGCAAAATGGGCCTGCTCCAGCGGCTTGGGCTGGCGTGTCTCACCGCCGGCAAAGCTGGCAACATCCATCTGGAACATCGGCTTGGCAGGCATATCGCCAAACAGTGTTTCTGCTAGCCGCACGATTTCATCGTGATCCACCGCGCCTGCGGCGGCGAGGATCATCTGCTGTGGGCCATAGTGTGCGCCGATAAACCTGTTCAGGTCATCACGGTCAAACGCGGATACCCGTTCTGACGGGCCAAGGATCGTGCGGCCCATGGGCTGATCCGGATATGCCTGTTCCTGCAACCAGTCGAAAATCACGTCGTCGGGCGTATCAAGCGCCTGACCGATTTCCTGCAGGATCACGCCACGTTCGATTTCGATCTCGTTCGGATCAAGAATGGGATTGCGCAGAATGTCCGCAATGACGTCCAGCCCCAGAGCCACATCATTTTCCAGCACGCGCACGTAATAGGCTGTCACTTCGCGGCTGGTATAGGCGTTGATATAGCCGCCCACATCTTCGATGGCCTCGGCGATTTGCAGAGAGGTGCGTTTGGCCGTGCCCTTGAACGCCATATGTTCCAGAAAATGGGCAATGCCGTTTTGTTTGGGCGTTTCGTGGCGCGCGCCTGCTGTGACCCAGACCCCGATAGAGGCGGAGGCAAGGCCCGGCATATGTTCTGTTACGATGCGAAACCCGTTGGACAGGGTGTGTTGGTTCAGGCTCACGAGGGGAGATGTCCTTTGATATGGGTTTTCAGCGCGTCTAGATCGTTGGCGATCCGGGTGACACGTTCGTCGCGTTCAAACAAGTCGGCCATGCGCGGCGGCAGAGGTGGGCGAATGCCCGTGGCCTGTTCCACCGCGTCGGGGAATTTCGCGGGATGCGCGGTAGCGAGAGTGATCATCGGGGTCGCCTCCTCGCGCTGCTCCTGGGCCACTTTCACCGCAACGGCCGAGTGCGGGCACAACAGCTCTCCGGTGGTTTCAAGCGTTTGGGTGATTGTAGCCATGGTTTCCGCTTCGGATGCTCTGCCGGACTGGTAATGCTCCTGCAAGGCTTCCATTGCCCCCTGAGAGACCTCAAAACCGCCCTCTGCAAGTTCCGCCATCTGCTGCACGACAGCCTGCGCATCACGGCCGTAGGCATCAAAAAGTGCACGCTCGAAGTTGGAGGAGACCTGAATATCCATCGACGGGCTGATCGACGGATGGGTCGGCCCTTTGTGATAACCCTGCCCTTTGAGGCAGCGGTCCAGAATGTCGTTCTGGTTGGTTGCCACGATCAGCTTGTCGATGGGCAAGCCCATCCGCTTGGCGATATAGCCCGCAAAGATGTCGCCGAAGTTGCCCGTGGGCACCGTAAAGCTGATCTTGCGGTCCGGCGCACCCAGCGACACGGCTGAGGTAAAGTAATAGACCACTTGTGCCAGCACACGCCCCCAGTTGATCGAATTCACGCCTGCAAGTTTGACGCTGTCACGGAATTCGAAATCGTTGAACATGTCCTTGAGGCGGGCTTGGCAATCGTCGAAATCGCCATCCATCGCGAGGGCATGCACGTTGCTTTCCGTGGGTGTTGTCATTTGGCGGCGCTGTACTTCGGACACCCGGCCATGAGGGTAGAGGATGAACACATCCACATTATCCAGCCCCTTGAATGCCTCAATCGCTGCTGATCCGGTATCGCCGGATGTTGCCCCCACGATGGTCACGCGGTCGCCCTTTCGGCCCAGTGCCTTCTGGAACATCTGACCGATCAACTGCATCGCGAAATCTTTGAACGCCAGTGTCGGACCGTGGAACAGCTCCAACAGGAAATGGTTTGGCGCCAGTTGCACCAGTGGGGCGCGGGCGGCATGACCGATGGCACTGTAGGCTTGGGCAATAAGCGTGCGGAATTCGTCGTCCGTGAACGTATCTCCGATAAAGGGGCGCATGACCGTGAAGGCGACATCCTCATAGGACTGGCCTGCCATGGCAGCGATCTGTTCGCGGCTGAGCGTCGGGATTGTTTCGGGCACATAAAGGCCGCCGTCGCGGGCAAGGCCGGTCAGCATCGCCTCTTCAAAGGTGAGGGTCGGCGCGGTGCCACGGGTGGAGATATAGCGCATGGATTAGCCTTTGGAGACAGGCGCACGACGGCGCACAAAATAGAATGACATGGCAAGCCAGATCGCGGCCAGAGAGAACCAAGTGATGGCGTATTGCAAGTGATCGTTGGGAATACGGGCTGTATCGACAGGCATCGGTTCCAAGAGCTGATCCGTTGCCGGCGGGGCACGTTGAACCAGAAGGATTGGTCGTGTGCCCAGCACCGCCGCCATCGCGACCACGTCACGGGCGAACCAGATATTGCCTGCCAGATCAGGCGCGGGTGTGAAGCTGTCGGTTTCCTGCGGCCATTGCAGGTTGCCGATATAGGTCTGCGGTACCGGATCACGAGGTGCACTTGGCACAGTGCCATCGGCAGGGATAAATCCGCGATCCAGCAGGATCGGCCCGTCGGGATGGGACAAGGCGGTGATGATACGATACCCGGCTCCTGCCTCTTTTTGCGAGACCAGCACCCGCAGGTAATTGGTGTCGATAACGCCGGTCACTGCGACGGGCCGATAGGCATCCCGCGCAGGATCGGGATCCGCTGGCAGCGCCACCGGATCAGCGGCGATGCGCGCTTGGATGTCTGCGATCACGGATTGCTTCCACGCCAGCCGCTGCACCTGCCATATCCCAAGCGCAATCAGGATGGCGGCGCCACCCAGACCAATGATGACAAGGAATGCGGCGCGGCGCATGAAGGACCTCTTGTTGGCAAAGGAAAACGCGCGAGGGGTGCCTCGCGCGCTTTGCGTTTTAGACGTTAGGGAAGCAGTTGCAACCCTGATCAGACAACTGTGAAGACAGAAACGCCCCAGACGTAAACGGCAAAGAACAGGAACAGCCATACCACATCGACAAAGTGCCAGTACCATGCTGCGGCCTCAAAGCCGACGTGCTGTTCTTGGGTGAAGTCGCCGCGCATCGCACGCACCAAACACACCGTCAGAAAGATCGTCCCGATGATCACATGCGCACCGTGAAATCCGGTGGCCATGAAAAACGCCGAGAAGAACGCATCTTCGCCGAACTTCCAGTCGTGGTGCAGCAGCAGTTCCGCATATTCGTAGGCTTGCAGCGCGGTGAACGCCGCGCCCAGCACGATGGAAATCGCCAGACCGGTGACCAGATCCTTGCGGTTGTTTTCATGGACCAGCGCGTGGTGCGCCCATGTTACCGCGCAGCCTGACAACAACAGGATAAGCGTGTTGATCAAGGGCAGGTGGAACGCGTCCACAGGGTCAAACACCGGCGGGGAATATTCAGAACCGAAGTATTCGTTCATCGGGTAGAGCGCGGGTTTGAAGAAGGTCCAGAACCAGGCCACAAAGAACATGATTTCGGACATGATAAACAGGATGAAACCATAGCGCAGACCGATCCGCACAACGCCGGTATGATCGCCGACATGGCTTTCGATCACGACTTCGCGCCACCAGCCAAACATAGTGTAAAGCACGGCAGTAAAGCCGATCAGGAACAGCCATGGGCCGGACACGGGCACCAGCCCGAACAGCACGGTAAAGCCGCCCGACATCCAGGCCACCGCGCCAAACAGCATGATGAAGCCCGCAACAGCCCCGATCAGGGGCCAGCTTGAGGGATGCAGGATATGATAATCGTGGTCTTTCGCATGGGCCATGGTTGCGGGTCCCTCACCTTTTCTTAATTCAGGTCTCTGGTCTTTTCCTGCGCGAGGGCTGCATAGCCTTCGGGCAAGTCGATTTCGTAAAACGTATAGGACAGTGTGATGGTATGTACAAACTTCCCGTCGTTATCTTTGACGATTTCCGGGTCTACAAAAAAGCTGACCGGCATTTGTACCGTCTCTCCGGGTGCCAGTACCTGCTCTGTAAAGCAAAAGCAGTCGATCTTGTCGAAGAATGCGCCTGCGGCATAGGGCGTCACGTTATAGCTCGCCTGTCCCGCAATCGGTCGGCTAGTCGGATTGTGGGCTTCGTAAAAGGCCAGTGCTGTCTCCCCGATGCGCAGCTCTATCTCGCGCACAACTGGTTTGAATTCCCATGCCAGGCCGGAATTCACTGTCCCGTCAAAACGGATCTTGATGGTCTGATCGAGGATTTCCGTGCCCGAGGCCGCCACCTGTTGCGGCACGCCGCCAAATCCGGTGACGCGGCAGAACCAGTCATAAAACGGCACGGATGCCCAAGCCAGCCCGCCCATCACCACCACAAGGGAGACGGTCTGGATGACTGTTTTCTTGGGTCCGCTCATCGCCATCAGTCCGCAGCCTTTTGAGCGGCCGGCTGGACGTTCACCTGCGAAAAATCGATCTGTGTGATTTTGACGAAGGTCAAAGCGACCACCAGCAGGACAAAACCGCCCAGCATCAGGCCAACGCCCAGATTGCGGCCTTTGCGGCGGCTGTGCAGTTCATGTTCGGCACGAAAGCTCATGACAATCCCCAGTTCTGGCCCAGATTCAGCCCCCATCCGCGCAACGATGCTTCAATCAGGATCGCGCCGAAGTGCAGGAACAGATAATACAGCGACAAGCGGAAGAACTTCCGTTCCACCAGATAATTGTCTGCCTCTGCGTCGTCTTCATCGCGTTGCCAGATGCGATATGCCCCCAGCAGGAACATCGCGTTCAGGACAACCGCAAAGGTGAGATAAACATAACCACCGATCGCGGTGAAGCCTGTGCCAACAGCGAGAACCGCCAGCAAAACGGTATAGATCAGGATATGGCGGCGCGTTGCGGGGCGACCATGGGTCACAGTCAGCATTGGTACATCGGCATCGTCATAATCCGAGCGCATAAACAGCGCGAGAGCCCAGAAATGCGGCGGCGTCCACATAAAGATCAGCGCGAACATCAGCCATGCCTCTACCGAAAAGCTGCCGGTTGCGATGATCCAGCCGATCACGGGGGGAAAGGCACCTGCCGCACCACCGATGACGATGTTCTGTGGTGTCAGGCGCTTGAGCCACATCGAATAGACCACAACGTAGAAAAAGATTGTAAAGGCCAGCATCGCCGCGGCCAGCAGGTTGGCCGCAAGGGCCAGCATCATCACAGACAGGCCGGACAGCGCCACACCAAGGTAGAGGGCTTCCCGCGGTTCGACCTTGCCTGCGGGAATCGGTCGATTGGCAGTGCGGCGCATGACCGCGTCAATGTCCGCGTCCCACCACATGTTCAGCGCACCGGACGCCCCTGCCCCGATCGCAACAAACAGGATCGAAGCGAAACCGATCACCGGATGCACGGCATTGGGTGCTGCCAGCATGCCGACAACGGCGGTAAACACCACCAGTTGCATCACGCGCGGCTTGAGCAGCGCGAAATAGTCGCCCAGTTGAGCGTCGTATTCTGATGCGGGTGTGTTGGTGACGTCGGTCATCCTTCACTATCCTTGCATGGCGGTGGACCGAAGATCCACCTTACCGGGTCAAAGGGGGGTGGTTCAGAACCACCTTAACATCTTGCCGCAGCTGTTGGACGATGCGTCCACGTTAAAAAGTGCGGTGTAAGGTGGGCATTTTGCCCACCCTGTTTTCAGTTAGACGCGACGTCAACGGTTGGCTTGATACCAGCGTATTCTTCTTTCGCCTTGCCCAGCCATTCAGCGTAGGCCTCTTCGGAGACCACTTTGATCGTGATCGGCATATACGCATGCGACTGACCACAAAGTTCAGAGCACTGACCAAAGTAGATGCCCTCTTTCTCGGGTTTGAACCAAAGCTCTGCCAACCGGCCGGGAACCGCGTCCTGCTTGACGCCAAAAGCCGGTACGGCCCAAGCGTGGATCACGTCGGATCCTGTGACCTGTACGACAATCGTCTTGCCCACAGGGAGAACAACGGCAGTGTCCGTGGCCAGCAGAAATTCATCGGGTGCATAACCGGCGTCGGTCAGCTTCTTGGCCATTATGTCGCTGTTTACATGCGCAATTGCGCCTGCGTCTTCTTCCTCGGAGCTCAACGTGGCGGCGGCGCCGATCATATAGCTGTCAAAGGCAAAACCTTCGTCGACATACTCGTGGGTCCAGTACCACTGGTTGCCAATTGCCTTGATGGTCACTTCGGCGACAGGGATTTCCTGCTGGCGGAACAATTTGGGCAGAGAATACGCACCGATCAGCACGAGGATGACAATCGGGATGACTGTCCATGCGATTTCAACCGGTGTGTGATGGGTAAAGCTCGCTGGAACCGGGTTGCGCTTTTTGTTGTAGCGCACGATCACCCAAAGGATCAGCGCCGTGACAAAGACGGTGATCAACGTGATGATCACCAGCAGCATCCAGTCCAGATCGTGAATGTCCTGTGCCACGCGGGTTACTGCAGGCTGAAAGCCCATGGCACCGTTCACCGGCTTGCCGATCGTTTCCAAACCGTCAATGCGCAGGTTTTCCTGTGCCAGAGCCGGCAGGGCGAAGACGCTGGTCAGCAGCGTGAGTGGGGAAAGAAGATGTTTCATAAAGCGTCCTGATCTCGGGGCCATAGTGGTGCGATTCTATGCAAGTCCCGCATGAATGCGCGACTGACGTTGAATTTCCTGTGCTAACAATCATATTCTGAACACAAGATAAAGCCACCCTATTGCGGCAAAGAGCCGCGAAGCGCGAATTTGTCGCGCCAATGTAAGGACTGCCCTCATGGATACCCCCCCATTCGCACCGTTTGAGGCCGATCTTGACCGGGATGTCGCCCTTGGCGTGCTGCGCGACGCGGTCGCCGGTGCTGACGATGGCGAGTTGTTTCTGGAGCGCAGCCGTTCCGAGGCGTTGATGTTCGATGACGGGCGGCTCAAAACGGCCAGTTATGATGCGTCCGAAGGATTCGGCCTGCGCGCCGTAAGGGGCGAGGTGGCCGGCTATGCCCATTCCACCACACTGACAGAGGCGTCTCTGCGCCGCGCCAGCGAAACCGCACGTTTGGCGGTGGGGGATGGCGGCGGCACCTGGGCGGATGTCCCTGAGGGCACGAACAGGAAGCTCTATACGGATGCTGACCCCATCGCGGGCGCCGCGTTTCCAGTCAAAGTGGAGTCATTACGCGAAATGGACGCGTATATGCGTGCGCTGGACACACGCGTCGTGCAGGTCAGTGCATCCATCGCCGCCAGTCTGCAGGAAGTTGAAATCCTGCGCCCCGAAGGCACCTCTGTGCGCGACGTGCGCCCGATGACACGGGTGAATGTGTCGGTCATTCTGGAACAGAACGGCCGGCGCGAAAGCGGTACCGCAGGCGGTGGCGGGCGCGTCGGACTGGACGGGTTGCTGGACCCCGTCGACTGGAAGGCAAAGGCCCGCGAGGCGGTGCGCATTGCCGCTGTAAACCTTGAGGCTGTGCCCGCCCCTGCCGGTGTGATGGATGTGGTGCTAGGCCCCGGTTGGCCCGGCATTTTGCTGCACGAAGCCATCGGGCACGGGCTGGAAGGCGACTTCAACCGCAAGGGATCCAGCGCGTTTGCAGGGCTGATGGGCCAGCAGATCGCAGCCAAAGGGGTCACGGTGCTGGATGACGGCACCATTCCCGACCGACGCGGATCGATTTCCGTGGATGACGAGGGTACGCCCAGCGCCAAGAACGTTCTGATCGAGGATGGCGTGCTGGTTGGCTACATGCAGGACCGTCAGAATGCGCGGCTCATGGGGGTCAAAAGCACCGGCAACGGGCGCCGCCAGAGCTTTGCCCATATCCCGATGCCGCGCATGACCAACACCTATATGCTGGGCGGCGACACTGCGCCGGGCGAAATTGTGGCAGACCTCAAGGACGGGATCTATGCGGTAGGTTTCGGTGGCGGACAGGTTGATATCACCAATGGCAAGTTCGTGTTTTCCTGCACCGAAGCGTACCGTGTGCAGAACGGCAAGATCGGTGCACCGGTCAAAGGGGCAACGCTGATTGGCGACGGGGCAACCGCGCTGAAACAAATCCGTGCCATCGGCAATGACCCTGCGCTGGACCCCGGCATGGGTAACTGCGGCAAACAGGGCCAGTGGGTGCCTGTGGGTGTCGGCCAGCCGACGCTTATGATTGGCGGATTAACGGTAGGGGGCTCGGCGGCCTGAGCTAAGATCATTGATTGGCAGGGAAACCCGGATTGCAGCAAGTGTCTCCCGCTATAAGGTGAACGGTCGCGCGACAGTTTGAACAAAAACCGCCGCAAGCGATTCAGCCTTTGTTAACCGTGCGCTTCTATACCTGATTCTTGCAACAGGCGGAGAAACGGGATGACTGACAGGGACCTTAATCCTTCTTCCACTCACCCCCCACTCCCACCCACCCCGGAAGATGAACGGTTTGCCCGCCTTCGTCTGTTGCGTTCGCGCCGGGTCGGCGTTGCGACGTACAAGCGACTGCTGACCGAACATGGCACTGCGCAAAACGCGCTGGCCGCGCTGCCGGAGGTGGCGCGCGCCGCGGGCGTTTCAGGATACAACATTTGTCCCGAAGGGGTCATTGCTGGCGAGTTGAAAGCCGCCCGAGTTGCGGGCGCCCATCTGGTAACGCAGGGAGATACCCAATATCCCGCGCTGCTGAACGATCTTGATGATGCGCCACCTTTCCTTTGGGTTCTTGGGGCGCGCGACATGTTGCTGCGTCCGATGATTTCCATAGTCGGAGCGCGAAACGCATCCTCGCTCGGCACCCGCATGGCCAAGGCACTGGCGCGTGATCTGGGCCAGGCCGGGTTTACCGTGGTGTCCGGTCTGGCGCGTGGCGTTGATGCCGCCGCACATCTGGCCGCGCTGGAAACCGGCACAATCGCTGTGCAGGCCGGTGGCGTCGATGTGATCTATCCCGCAGAAAATACCGAACTGGCGCAAAAGATTGGCGCGCAGGGCTTGCGGCTGTCCGAACAACCGATGGGCCTGCAACCTATGGCGCGCCATTTCCCGTCCCGCAACAGGATCATTTCCGGCCTGTCCCAAGCCACGATCGTGGTTGAAGCTGCTGCCCGTTCAGGCAGCCTGATCACTGCGCGCGATGCGCTTGATCAGGGCCGCGATGTGCTGGCCGTGCCGGGACATCCGTTTGATGCACGCGCGTCGGGGTGCAATATGTTGATCCGCGACGGCGCGGTGCTGGTCCGCTCTGCCGCCGATGTGCTTGAGGCGTTGGGGCCACAGCCGAATGTGGTCGCACCAAAACCTGTCCAAACCACAACACCCAAGCGGAGCCTGCGCGAAACCGCGAACCTTCACCAATTGATCCTGTCACGATTGGGTCCGTCACCCTTGGCCGAAGACCAGTTGATCCGCGATTTGGCGGCGCCACCTGCACAGGTCGCCCCGGCCATTGTCGATCTGGAACTGGATGGCCAGATCGCCCGCAAACCCGGCGGGTTGCTGACGCGGGTGGTGTAACTTTAAACGCCAAATTTTGCTGTCGCCCAATGGGGTGATCCTGCTCTCTTAAACACCATATACCTGTGGATTTACGCTCTCTTTTGCGCACTGCAAGCAAGAGGGCGCATTGACAATCCCCATTGCAGTCCCACATGTGGCCTCGCAATACCCGACCCAATATTCCCTGTAAGGTACCTTATTTTATGCCCGTTGTTGTTGTCGAATCGCCCGCCAAGGCCAAAACAATCAACAAGTATCTGGGGGACAACTATACCGTTCTGGCCTCCTACGGCCATGTCCGCGATCTGCCGCCCAAGGATGGTTCGGTCGATACCGATCACGATTTCGACATGAAATGGGAGGTCGGCTCCGACAGCAAAAAACACGTCAAGGCAATCGCCGACGCGCTCGCCAATGACAACGAACTGATCCTTGCAACCGACCCCGACCGCGAAGGCGAGGCGATCAGCTGGCATTTGCAGGAAGCGCTGACCAAGCGCAAATCCATCAAGAAAGATACGCCCGTCAGCCGCGTGGTGTTCAACCAGATCACAAAGAAGGCCGTGACCGAGGCGATGGCGAACCCCCGTCAGGTCGATATGCCGCTGGTGGAGGCCTACCTCGCCCGTCGTGCGCTGGATTATCTGGTGGGTTTCAACCTGTCCCCCGTTTTATGGCGCAAACTTCCCGGCGCCAAATCGGCTGGCCGTGTGCAATCCGTCACTTTGCGCCTGATTGTCGAGCGCGAGATGGAGATCGAAGCGTTTCGCAACCGCGAATACTGGACTGTCAAGGCACTGCTGGCCACTCCGCGTGGGCAGGAATTCGAGGCGCGGCTGGTCACTTTGGCGGGCAAAAAGCTTGATAAATTCGATCTGTCAAATGAAACGCAGGCCGAAATGGCTGTGCAGGCGATCACCAGTCGTGATCTGAAAGTCGCGAGCGTCGAGGCAAAACCGGCCAGTCGGAACCCCTCTGCCCCGTTCATGACATCGACCCTTCAACAGGAAGCCAGCCGCAAATTCGGCATGGGTGCGCGGGCAACGATGTCCACCGCACAGCGCCTCTACGAAGCCGGACACATTACTTACATGCGAACCGACGGTATCGACATGGCCCCCGAAGCAGTCGTGATGGCGCGCGACGCGATCAAAGACCGCTACGGTGCGGAATATGTGCCCGCCGAACCGCGCGTCTACAAGAACAAGGCCAAGAACGCGCAGGAAGCGCACGAATGTATCCGCCCCACCGATATGACCAAGGACGCCGCCGCACTCAGCAAGCTGGAGCCCGATCAGCGCAAACTCTATGACCTGATCTGGAAGCGCACGCTGGCCTGTCAGATGGCCTCGGCCCGTATGGAACGCACGGTGGTCGAAATCGCCAGCAAAGACGCGCAGGTCGTTTTGCGCGCCAATGGTCAGGTCGTGCTGTTTGACGGGTTCCTCAAGGTCTATGAAGAAGGCCGCGATGACGACGTCGTGGATGATGATGACAAGCGCCTGCCCCAGATAAGCGAGGGCGACGCGATGGATAAGCGTTCTGTCACGCCGGAACAGCATTTCACCCAGCCGCCGCCCCGCTATACCGAAGCGACGCTGGTCAAACGCATGGAAGAGCTGGGCATCGGACGCCCGTCGACCTACGCCAGCATTGTCACCACGATTCAGGATCGTGAGTATGTGCGCAAGGAAGGCAATCGTCTGATTGCCGAAGACAAAGGGCGGCTGGTGACGGCCTTCCTCGAAAACTACTTCCGCAAATATATCGAGTATGAGTTTACCGCCGATCTGGAAGACCAGCTTGATAAAGTGTCGTCAGCGGACGCCAGTTACAAAGAGGTTCTTGGCCGCTTCTGGCGTGATTTTTCAGCCGCCATTGCCGAAACCGCCGATCTGCGCATCACCGAAGTGCTCGAGAAGATCAACGAGGTGCTGGAACCGCACCTGTTCCCGCCAATGGAAGATGGCAGCGACCCGCGTCTATGTCCGCATTGCGGTCAGGGGCGGTTGTCAATGAGGACTGCGCGCTCGGGCGGGGCGTTTATCGGCTGTTCGAGCTATCCTGAATGTCGCTACACGCGCCCCTTTGGCCCGCCCAACCCCGAAGCCGAGGCATCGGCCATTCCGCCCGATGGCAAACTGCTGGGCGAGGATGAAGGCGAGGAAATCCGCGTGTTCAACGGGCGTTTCGGCCCCTATGTGCAGCGCGGGCCCGTCACCGAAGAAAACAAGAAACCACCGCGCCAATCGGTGCCCAAGGAATGGCCCGCTGAGGAACTGGATCTGGAAACAGCGCTCAAGCTGCTGTCCCTGCCCCGCGAAATTGGCCCCCACCCGGAAGACGGGGTCATGGTCTGGTCCAACATCGGGCGTTACGGCCCCTACATCAAACACGCCGAAAGCACATCGTTCAAAGGTGGCACCAACGCCAACCTCGAGGGGTTGGACGAAGTGTTTACCGTTGGTATGAATCGCGCGGTTCAGCTGCTTGCCGAAAAAGTCGCCAGCCGTGGTGGTCGTGGCAAAGCCGCCAAACCGATCCGCGAGATGGGCGATCACCCGGAATTCGAGGGCACAATCAACATCATGGAAGGCAAATACGGGCCTTACGTGAAATGGGAAAAGGTGAACGCCACCCTGCCCAAGGAAATAGAACCTGCGGATCTGACGATGGAACGCGCGGTGGAGTTGATCGAAGAAAAGCTGGCGAAATCACCTGCCAAACGCAAGGCGGCCAAGAAAAAAGCCCCAGCGAAAAAGAAGCCAGCGGCCAAGAAGAAACCGGCAGCCAAGAAAACCGGCTGAGAACTGGATAGCACCGCGCTATGATGCAGACGCAACCCTGTGTTGCTTCTGCCGTTCTGACAAGGTTGTGAATTGTCTGTGCGACAGTTTTCCCGCAAACCTTCGGGAAAACTGAACGAAAGAGGATCGAGCATGGCAGGCAACAAAATTTCGCGGCGCACCATCCTGACAGGGTTGAGCGCGGTAACATTCGCCCCCACCCTTGTGCGCGCGCAAACCGAACCCCTTGCCGCTGTCCCGCGCAATACCAGCGGTTTCGCAAGCCAACACTGGCAGGACCATTTCGATACCTTGGGAAAAGCGACGGTGCTGGCCGATACTGCGTCGCGCGCCCTGCATTATTGGAATGCTGACGGCAGCGATTACCGGCTATACCCGACGTCCGTGCCCGCGACCGAAGAACTCACGAAACGCGGCTACACCACGATCGTGCGCAAAAAGGTCGGGCCGGACTGGACGCCGACGGCATCAATGATGGAACGGTTTCCCGAATACAAATACATGCCGCCGGGCCCGGGCAATCCTTTGGGAACCCATGCAATGTATCTTGGTTGGCCCGCCTATATCATCCACGGGACGCATGACACCCGCAAGATCGGGCGGCGCTCTTCTGACGGGTGCATCGGGCTTTATAATGAAAAGATAGAAGAGCTGTTTGCGCTCTGTCCTGTCGGCACTCAGGTCCGCATTATTTAAAGAGCGTAAAGATTGTGCAGTGCATTCGCGACTCTCGCTGCGACAATTGACTTCCCTCTGGCTGCGCGTCAAAAACGCGACAGACGCGCAGCCAGAGGAAAAACGTCATGAACAAGATTTACGGTTCCGCCGCAGAGGCCCTTGAAGGCGTACTCGCTGACGGCATGCTGATCGCCGCTGGCGGCTTTGGTTTGTGCGGCATCCCCGAACTGCTGTTGCAGGCCATCAAAGAGGCAGGCACAAAAAACCTCACGTTTGCTTCGAACAATGCGGGTGTGGACGATTTTGGCATCGGCATCCTGTTGCAGACCAGACAGGTCAAAAAGATGATCAGCTCTTATGTGGGCGAAAATGCCGAATTCATGCGCCAGTACCTGAGCGGTGAGCTGGAACTGGAATTCACCCCGCAAGGCACTCTGGCCGAACGGATGCGGTCAGCAGGCTGTGGCATCCCCGGTTTTTACACCAAAACCGGTGTCGGAACGGTGATCGCGGACGGTAAGGAGGTCAAGACCTTCAACGGGCAGGATTATATCCTCGAAGAGGGCATATTTGCCGACCTGTCCATCGTCAAAGCATGGAAAGCCGATGACACCGGCAATCTGATTTTCCGCAAGACAGCGCGCAATTTTAACCCGCCCGCGGCCATGTGCGGCAAGGTCTGCATCGCCGAGGTCGAGGAAATCGTGCCCCGTGGTAGCCTTGATCCCGATCTGATCCACCTGCCCGGCATCTATGTGAACCGCATTGTGCAAGGCACCCATGAAAAGCGGATCGAACAGCGCACAACCCGCAAGCGCGAAGAGGCCTGAATCAAGCCGATGGCCGACGTCCCCACATCTGACGATCCAATCAGTCCCTATCAGGGGCTGGAGGACCGCGCATTCTGGCGCGCGGGGGTTGTGGATGCCGGAACCTACCCGCCGCCCGATATTTACCGGCCAAAATTTGCGATTACCAAAGATTTGCCGATCTTTACCGCAGGATCCTGTTTTGCCCAACATGTCGGGCGCACCTTGGCGCAAACCGGCTATAATGTCATTGATACGGAGCCTCTGCCCCCCTTTGTGCCTGCCGAATTGGCGCAGAAACACGGTTACCGGCTCTATTCAGCACGCTTTGGCAACATCTATACCGTGCGCCAGTTCCTGCAATTGCTGCAGGAGGCTTTTGGCAACTTCAAACCTGCCGATCCGGTCTGGGAACGCAACGGCACCTATTACGACGCGCTGCGTCCCGGCATGACGCCCGGCGGTCTGGCCAGCCCCGAACTTGTGATGGAATCGCGTGATTTTCATCTGCGGGCTGTTCAGGAAGCGGTCGCTGAAACCGGCATGGTCGTCTTTACTTTGGGACTGACTGAGACATGGGCTCACACACCCAGTGGCACGATCTATCCCACGGCACCGGGCACAATTGCAGGTCAGATCGACCATGAGGTGCACGGCTTTGTCAATTTTCGCGCCGCCGAGATCAAAAAAGACTTCCTGACCGTGCGCAAGATTTTTCAGGCTGCCAATCCGGATGTGAAATTTCTGCTGACGGTCAGCCCCGTACCTCTGACCGCAACGGCGAGTGGCGCGCATGTATTGCCCGCGACGATCTATTCCAAATCGGTTCTGCGTACCGTTGCCGGCGAGCTGGCCGCAGATCACGACGACATCGACTATTTCCCCAGCTTCGAAATTGTCTCTTCGCATCCCTCGGGCGGGCGTCTGTTTGAAGCCAATATGCGCAGCGTGAAGCCCAAAGGCGTGCGCAAGGTCATGCGCGCCTTCATTGCGGCGCATAATAGCGTTGAAGAAAGTCCCGATAGGTCGAGCAAAGAACTGCGGCGAGAGCGCCGCGCGGCACGGCGCACTGAAAAACCCGAGCAAGACAGCAGCACTGACGATCTGGTCTGCGAAGAAGAATTGCTGGAGGCGTTTCGCAAATGACGCGCGTGCTGATCATCGGATCCAGCCATATCGGGGCCTATAAAACGGCCGCTGAGCGCTTTGGCGCGTTTTATCCCGACATCGAGCTTACGTTTTTTGGTTTGCGCGGCCCGCTGTTTCTGGCCGGGCGTATGAACAAGAAAGGGCTGTTCAAAGCGCCGCTTCGCGATGAAAAGGACCGGGCATTTGTGCTGGCCACAAACGGATCGCTGGTCGCGGATGCTGCTGGGTTTGATCATGTCCTTTTGGTGGGGCATCGTTTCGCATTCAACAATGTCGCCGCTCTTCTGCACGATCACGATGTACTCGAAGGTGTGCGCACCGGGCGCGCCCGTGTCATCAGCGAAGCGTTCCTTCAAGAGGCCGTCACCACCCTGTGCGATACTGCCGCCGCCGAAGCCGCACAAGCGATCGAGGCTTTTGGCAAACCCGCCTGTTTTGCGGTGGCCCCTTACCCCGCAAGCAGCCTTGTCGAACGTGGTGAATCCTATGCATTGGCCCGCAACCTGGGCCAATTCTGGGCGCGCCCTGATGCGGCGTGGGTCTTTGAGATGTGGCACACTGCCGTTCGATCCGCACTTGAGACACGGGGCCATCAGCTCCTTATCCAACCCGACGCCCTGAATGCCGGACCTTACGCAACCAAACCCGAATTTGCCAACCGCGCCGCCACCCTTGACGGCGAACGGGCCGGCAAGTCTGATCACCGGCACATGAATGCGGACTATGGCCTTGCCATGCTGTGTGCCTACGCAAACACCCATCTGGGGATCGCCCCCCGATTGGATGAAAAGCCCCCCCTGAAAGAAAGGACCGCCTGATGCCCTGGGACCGGAACCAAATGGCGGCACGCGCCGCTGAAGAACTCGAAGACGGAATGTATGTGAATCTGGGCATCGGTATTCCGACGCTGGTGGCCAACTATGTTGGTGACAAGGATATCACGTTGCAATCGGAAAACGGCATGCTGGGCATGGGCCCGTTCCCGTTCGAGGGCGATGAAGACCCTGATCTGATCAATGCGGGCAAACAGACGATCACCGAGTTGAGCCGCACGGCCTATTTCGATTCAGCAACATCCTTTGGCATGATCCGCGGCGGCAAAATTGCTGCGGCAATCCTTGGCGCTATGGAAGTGGCCGAAAACGGTGATCTCGCGAACTGGATGATCCCCGGCAAGCTCGTCAAAGGGATGGGCGGGGCGATGGATCTGGTCGCAGGCGTGGGCCGCGTGATTGTCGTGATGGATCACACCAACAAACACGGCGACAGCAAAGTGCTGGCGGAATGCACCCTGCCCCTGACCGGTAAAAGCGTTGTTGACCGTATCATCACCAACCTTGGCGTGCTTGATGTAGTTGAAGGTGGTCTGCGTATTGTTGAATGTGCCGACGGTGTCACCGAGGCCGAACTGCGCGCCGCTACCGAAGCAACAATTGTCTGAAAAAGCGTGGTGGCATAACGCCGCCCGTCAGTTCATCGACGCAAACACACATCCGTCCGAGATCAGCTCGGGCGGTGTCTTGCACAATCCCTTGGCCACCTGAAACGCCGCCAGCACCTTGGGCACATAATCGCGTGTTTCTGCAAACGGGGGCACACCTGCATGTTTGCGCACTGATCCCTCGCCAGCATTATATCCCGCCAGAACAAGGATCGGATCGCGGTCAAACTCCTGCATCAGCCAGTTCAGGTATTTCACCCCGCCTGTGATGTTCTGCGTTGGCGCAAGACTATCGGTCACACCAAACCGCGCCGCGGTATCCGGCATCAGTTGCATCAATCCCTGTGCGCCCGCGCCACTGACCGCATCCGCCCTGCCAGAAGATTCTACTGTGATCACCGCCAGCACCAACGCGGGCGATACCTGTGTTCCGATGGTAGAGCGTAAGATATCGATCCCGTTGATGGCCGCAATGTCCTGCATCTGTTGCAGGCGCGGTGCGGACACCTTGGCGCTGGCCCCGGCAAGCGTGTTCATCGCGATTTCCAAACGTCCCGGCCCCGATTTGGCGGCGGCTGGCGATACCTTTTCCCAGAACCACGCATAGCTCCCGACAGGACGTGCTGCTGACGGTATCGCGGGTTTGGGCGCGGCTACAGCAACCTCTCTGGCTTGCGCTTCGGGGTCGATCTGGATGGTGATCCGCTTGGCACTGCCTGACTTGGGCGGTTTGACACGTTTGGCACTGAAGTCGGCAAAGGGTTTGGGACCTTCGGCATGGGCCACACCCACGCTTAACACTGCCGCCAACAGCGATGTTGCAATTATTCGAGACATGCCAGCCTGCTATTTTTGTTTTTTTATGCTCTATTAAAAGCAATATCTCACAAAAAACCCCCTCTACCTAGTAAATCAGGGCACAGAATAGGGCGATTTCGCCACATTTGGGCATCCGGATCACTAGAAATTTACCAAAATACGAAATTCATCCTGATATAATTCAATATTTTCAATAGCTTGGTTCTTTTATCGATCTTGAAATGTAAATAACTCAATTGTCACAGTTGCCGCCAAACTGATGCCCCATTCAGACGTCTATATAGCGTCATACCAAGTCGGACAGGCAGCCAACTGAGAGATGGCAGCCACCAAAGTACGGCAAGGTTGGAACTTAAATCAAATGATCCTTGGAGGGACATAACATGATGAACTTTATCAAAATCCTGCGCGCAGACATCACGCACTTCGCATCTGACGAAGATGGCGCCGTTACAGTTGACTGGGTTGTTCTGACCGCAGCCGTTTGTGGCCTGGCCGTCGCAGCCTACACGTCCATCAAGACCGGCGCTACAGGCACGACCGCAGCAACCGCGACATACATGGGCACACTTGCACCTGGCTCAATGTAATCAATCTGCGGCCTGATAAGGACCGCAAGGTTTTAACCTAAACCATATCGTTCCTGGAGGACCAAAAGATGATGAAATCTATTAAGAACTTCCGTGAAAGCGAAGACGGTGCCGTCACAGTTGACTGGGTCGTTTTGACCGCAGCTGTCTGTGGCTTGGCTGTTGCTGCTTACGGATCAATCAAAAGCGGTTCCGAAGCTCTGACCGCTTCTACTGCAGCGTTCCTGGCGACCCAGAACCCTTGATCTGAGTACGGATAATACGATCGAGGGCCGCAATCTGCTTGTCAGCTTGCGGCCCTCTTCACGAAACTCAACCTCCAGTAAAAATTTATAGGGCTCGCCATGGTAAAGCAATTCGCGACCTTCGCTTGCTGCGAAGACGGTGCGGTTACGGTAGACTGGGTTGTTCTGACTGCCGCTGTCTGCGGTTTGGCTGTCGCGGCAATTCTATCCATTCAAGGTGTTACAGGAAGCGTCGGAACAACAGTCATGAACTTCCTCACCAACATCACCGTTGGCTGACTACGACAGCACAGGGTCTTAACTAACCGTCGGACACACTTGCTGGTTCTGATCTGACCAAATGTTCCCCCAGAAACACCCATCGGAAACCATCTCACCGCCCGAAAAGCTGCGCAAAATCGCCACAATCGGACTTTAGCGATGGATCTATAACAGAGGCGTCGGGCCTTTCCCGACAACAAGAGCAATACGAGGTATCTAAGATGCGTATGGTATTTGGACTGGTCCTTTTGTTAGGCATCGCGCTTGCCGGTGGGGCTGTATATCTGGCCAAGGATCGGATCGCGCAATACCAGATGGCAAACGCGCAGGCCCAGGCCGCCCTTGCCCAGGTCGTGCCGACCAAGAACGTGTATGTGGCGAACGGACCGTTGAAATACGGCCAGCGCCTGACACTTGAAGATGTCCGCGTCGTCGCATGGCCTGAAAATGCCATCCCCGAAGGTACATTCATGGAAGAAGCAGTCCTTTTCCCTGCCAATACAGATGCGCTGCGTGTGGTTTTGCGCGCCATTGAAAAGGACGAGGCCATCATGGCGATCAAGGTCACCCAGCCGGGTGAGGATACTGGCCTGACGTCGCGCCTGCAAAAAGGTATGCGCGCCTTCACCATTAAGGTGGACGTGTCCAGCGGTGTGTCCGGTTTCCTGCGCCCCGGCGACAAGGTTGACGTCTATTGGACAGGCCGCGCAAATATCAATCGCGACAGTTCCAACGGCGATGTGACAAAGTTGATCGAAGCAGGCGTGCAGTTGATCGCCATTGACCAAAGTGCGGGTGGCGAGCTGGACGAGGCGAACATTGCCCAGACCGTTACCGTGTCTGTCACACCGCAGCAGGTCGCCGCCCTGACCCAGGGTCAGTCAACCGGCAACCTATCGCTGTCGCTGGTCGGTGCCGAAGACGAAACGATCGCGTCCGCGATTGAAGTGGATCAGCGGTCCTTGCTTGGGATTGCGACACAAGAGATCAAGGCCGAAGTCGAGCAAGAAAAGGTTTGTACCATTCGTACCCGCCGCGGTGCCGAAGTTGTTGCACTGCCGATCCCCTGCACGAACTGAGCGCCGGCGAATCTCTTAAACAAGTGAAACCAACCCGTTGCACCGGCGCCGCACCTCTGCGGCGCCGGTTTCTATTTGTCACATGTTGCACTTTATCCACATAAGCTTCTTCGTCGAACGCGTTGATTCTTGCAAAAAAATCAAAACTGACGCAGAGTTATCCAAACGTTGGGCGCTAAGACCCTACCCTGAGGCGTGATCAACAAAGGCAGGTCACATGAAAATCGACAGATTCCTGAAGGCAGCCCTCGTCGGGCTGACACTGAGTGCCACCCCCTTGGCAATGACCACACCTACCTCGGTTTCAGCCGAAATAGTGCGCGTTGTGAAGAAGGGCACAAATTCCGAACTTGACGTCCCCATGAACCGGGCCGTTGTGGTGGAAAGTGATATTCCATTTGCGGAACTCAGTATCGCGAACCCAGGCATCGCCGACATTTCTTCGCTTTCGGATCGTACGATATATGTTTTGGGCAAATCGCCCGGCCTCACCACCCTCACGCTGCTGGACGCCAGCGGGCAGTTGATCACAAACGTGGATGTGCGGGTCGCCGCAGAAGTTTCCGAGTTTAAAGAGCGCCTTCGCCAGATCCTTCCCGGTGAAAAGATCGAAGTGCGCACCGCCAACGACGGTATCGTGCTTTCGGGCATTGTATCCTCCACCCAGCGTCTTCAGCGTGCTTTGGACCTTGCCGAGCGTTATGCGCCCGAACGCGTCAGCAATCTGATGAGTGTCGGTGGCATCCAGCAAGTGATGATGAAGGTCCGTTTCGCCGAAATGCAGCGTAACGTTTCAAAATCACTCAGTTCCTCACTGGCCTTGAATGGTGCCATCGGTGGCACCGGCATCAACGGCGGATCCGGAACGACGGCAACATCCAGCGGTATTGCCGGATCAATGGCGGGCACTGTACCTGCCAGCAACCAGAATGCGGGTGCGGTTCTTTTCGGCTTTAACGCGGGCTCCACGCAGGTGGGCATCTTGCTTGAAGCATTGGAGAAAAAGGGCGTTGTGCGGTTCCTTGCAGAACCCAACCTTGTTGCGCTCTCCGGTCAGGAAGCGAAATTCCTTGCCGGGGGCGAATATCCGGTGCCTGTTGCCCAAACAGGCGATAGAATTTCCATTGAATTCAAACCTTTCGGTGTCGAACTGTCGTTTATCCCCCGCGTGGTAGACAAGGACTTGATTAACCTCGAGCTTAAAGCGGCGGTGTCGGCGATTGACCCGACAAACAGCCTGAACCTTGGTAACGGGATCGAGATCGCGGCATTTACCCGCCGTGAGACGTCATCGACGGTCGAAATGCGCGACGGCGAGAGTTTTGCCATTGCCGGCCTGCTGACGGACGACTTTACCGACAATTCCAGCCAACTGCCCTGGATTGGCGATGTGCCGATCCTTGGTGCGCTTTTCCGCTCGGCGGATTACCAGCGCAGTCAGACGGAACTGGTGATCATCGTAACGGCGCATCTGGTCACACCGACCCGTGGCGAGGCGTTGGCCCTGCCCACCGATCGGATCAAACCGCCCACCGAAAAGGATCTTTTCCTTTACGGTCGCACAGCCGATGGCACCCGCACCCCCAAGAAAGGGGCCGCCAGAGAGGTTGCGCAACAGGACTTTAGCGGTTCATATGGTTATGTACTGGATTGATCAGATGAAAAGCACCACATCCAAGACAATAAAATTAGCAGCTTTTTCAATGGCTGTCGCCACGGTCATGGGCTGCGTCCCCAGCCCCGACCCGATCTATACCCAGTTCTACCGCGAAGCGGGTGCGCTGGTGGATACCGGCAGTTTTGGTAACGCCACACTAAACAACCGATTGGTGATGACAGGCGAACGGCAGTATACTTTTGATCTGGCGAACAGATTTGCATCAGATGTCGACTCAACGGTTAATTTTGCGTTCAATTCGGCGCAATTGGATGGAACGGCCCAAGCGATCCTGCGTCAGCAGGCCGGTTGGATCCGCCAGTTCCCCGAAATCCGCTTCCGGGTCTACGGTCACACAGACGCCGTCGGCTCAAACCGGTATAACAAGCGTCTTGGTCTGAAACGCGCCAATGCAGTTGTGCGTTACTTGTCCACACTGGGCATCAGCCGCAACCGCCTTGAGGCTCTCGCATCGTTTGGTGAAACCCAGCCTTTAATCGTTACTCAGGGTCGCGAACGTAAGAATCGCCGCACAGTGACCGAGGTCAGCGGTTTTGTGAGCCGCCATCCGACCGTTCTGGACGGCAAATATGCGCAGATCATCTATCGTGATTATGTCGCAAGCGCAGTTCCCCCCTCGCAATTGACGGATACGGCGCTGGGAACCGTCGCTGAATAGAATTACATCCGATTTTCGATCAGAACCGCCGCATCCATCCCGGATCGCGGCGGTTTTCTTTTGACATCCCTGCCCGCGCTAGGCGCTTCCCAGCGAAATGTCCAATCCCTGCTAAATCGCTTCATCGTTTCAACATACCCAACAATCAGACCCTTTTTGCCCCAATCTCGCCCTACTTGCCTGCGACATTGCCTCCAATAGGACCGATCTGTCTGAGCAAAATGCCAGACATGGGTGGCCACAGCGGACTGAAAAGTTAGGGAAATCCTGACGAAAGGCGCTGCCAAACCCTTGAAAAAAGAGGATTAAGGCAATGAGCAGTACGATGCCGCAACCCGAGACCACGCAGATCGCCGCATGTACGGTCAGCCGGGATGTACAAAACTTCGATCTGTTGATCGAAGATATGGAAACCGCCCTTGGTGAAAATTGGGGTGATCTTGGCTTTGCCGAGGCATTGGCGTTCATTGGTCAACCCGAAGCCGAAGGTATGGAATTCATTGCCATCGCCATTGATGAGACCGATGAAGACAATCTTGTGCTCCTCGGCGAGATCATCACCAAGGCCAAAGCCCGCAACATCAAGGTAATCCTGATCGCCGAAGATGTAACGCCCGGTGCATTGCATACATTGTTGCGACAAGGTGCTGATGAATTTGTTCCCTACCCCCTGCCCGAAGGTGAATTGGCCCAGGCTATCGAGCGGATCCGCATCGCCGATGATCCGGAAGTTGCGGCACCAGTGGCCCCGCAGCTCAAAGCAGGCGCAAGAAAAGACGGAGCATTGATTGTGGTCCACGGGCTGGCTGGCGGCACCGGTGCGACAACAATGGCTGTGAACCTCGCTTGGGAACTGGCCAATGCCGACCCCAAGAACCGGCCTTCGGTCTGTCTGCTTGATCTTGATCTGCAGTTCGGCGCTGTCGGAACTTTCCTTGACCTGCCGCGCCGCGAAGTTGTCTATGAAATGCTGTCCGATACCCAGGCCATGGACGAAGAGATCTTTAGCCAGGCATTGCTGACTTACGAAGAGCATTTGCATGTTCTGACCGCCCCGACGGACATGTTGCCGCTGGATCTGATCACATCCGAAGATGTGAACCGCATTCTGGATATGGCGCGTAACCAGTTCGACTATGTCGTGATCGATATGCCCTCAACGCTTGTGCAATGGTCCGAAGCCGTCTTGGCAAGCGCGCATATCTATTTCGCAATGCTTGAGCTGGACATGCGCTGTGCGCAAAACACGCTTCGTTTCAAACGTGCGCTGCAGTCAGAGGACCTTCCCGTCGAAAAGCTGCGGTATGTGCTGAATCGCGGGCCCAAATTCACTGATCTGAATGGCAAGAGCCGTGTAAAGCGTATGGCCGAGAGCCTGAGCATCTCCATCGATGTAAGTCTGCCTGACGGCGGCAAGCCGATTACGCAGGCCAATGACCATGGTCAACCTCTGGCAAACGCCGCCCCCAAAAGCCCGCTGCGCCGCGAAATTGCCAAACTGGCAGCGTCAATCCATGACCTGAAAGGGGACCGGGCTGAAGCAGCCTGAGCCCCGATTTGTCGCCTCCCTTATTGAAAGAGCAGAGCCATGTTTTCCAAGTATAAGAAGCCAGCTTCGAGCACCCCTGCTGGGAAACCCGGCGATGTTGATCTGAGTAATATCACGCCAATCGCCAAGGCGTCGGCCCCTGCCGCGCCGACAAGCATGCGCAAGCAACTGGCACCTGCGGCCGCAGCGCCAGAGGATAAGGAAACCAAGCGCAAGGCCCGGATGGGCGACATCAAGCTGGAATTGCACCGCTCCCTTTTGGACAATCTCAACCTTGCCGCACTTGAACACGCGACAGAAGCTGACCTGCGTCAGGAAATAAACACGATCTCAGCCGAAATCCTGCAGGAAAAGGCCATTGTGTTGAACCGCGAAGACCGGCTGCAGCTGAACTCGGAACTATATGACGAAGTCACCGGCCTTGGGCCGCTTGAAACATTGCTCAAGGACGAAACGGTCAACGATATTCTGGTTAATGGCCCACAGCAAATTTTTGTGGAGCGCGACGGAAAATTGCAGCTGACAGATGTGACATTCAAAGATGAAAAGCACCTGCTGCGGATCATCGACAAGATCGTATCCGCCGTGGGTCGTCGAGTTGACGAAAGCAACCCTTACGTTGACGCCCGCCTCAAAGACGGGTCACGTTTCAACGCTATGGTGCCACCGGTTGCGGTCGATGGTTCGCTGGTGTCAATTCGTAAGTTCAAAAAAGACAAGCTGGGCATTGACGACCTGGTGAACTTCGGCGCTTTCACAGAAGAGATGGCTGCATATTTGCAAGCTGCCGTTGCCACACGTCTGAACATTATTGTTTCCGGTGGTACGGGTTCGGGTAAAACGACCACACTCAACGCCCTGTCGTCTTTCATCGACAACGATGAACGTATCCTGACAATCGAAGATACGGCGGAACTCCAGCTGCAACAGACCCACGTAGGCAGGATGGAAAGCCGCCCGCCCAACGTGGAAGGTAAGGGCGAAGTCTCTCCGCGCGATTGTCTGAAAAACGCCCTGCGTATGCGCCCGGACCGTATCATCGTCGGTGAAACGCGCGGCGAGGAAGTTATCGACATGTTGCAGGCTATGAACACCGGCCACGACGGGTCCATGACAACGATCCACGCCAACAGCGCCCGCGACGGTGTGTCCCGTCTGGAGAACATGATCGCGATGGCGGGTATCGAAATGCCGCTAAAGGCCGTGCGTTCGCAAATTTCTTCAGCTGTGAACCTGATTGTGCAGGCCTCGCGCCTGCAGGACGGCTCGCGCCGCATGACGTCGATTACCGAAATCACCGGCATGGAAGGCGATGTGATCTCGATGCAGGAAATCTTCCGCTATCAGCGGGTTGGCCTCACGCCGGAGAACAAGATAATCGGCCATTTTACGGCCACCGGTGTGCGCAGCCACTATGCCGAGCGCTTCCGCATGTGGGGTTATGACCTGCCGTCGTCCATCTATGAACCCATCGCAGCCGAGTAAGGAACTGATCTAATGAACGCCGAACCAATTATCTATGGCCTGATCTTCATCGGCGTGCTGGTGCTGGTCGAAGGACTCTATCTGGTGGCTTTTGGTAAATCCATCAGTCTGAATTCCCGTGTGAACCGCCGCCTTGAAATGCTCGAAAAAGGCACCCGCCGCGAGGAAGTGCTGGAAAAGCTGCGCAAGGAGATGGAGCAGCACATGTCTGCCAAATCCATCCCGTTATATTCTCTGCTGTCCGAACGGGCGCAAAAGGCGGCAATTGCGTTCTCCCCCAAGCAACTGATCATGATCATGGCCGGGCTGTCTGTGGGTGCATTTATGGCGCTGACGATCGGTACCGAAACTGAGCCGCCAGTGCGCGCCCTGTTGTCCGTCGCCATCGGTGTGGGGGGCGTTTTCTTTTGGGTCACGTCCAAAGCCAACAAGCGTATGGGCATGATCGAAGAACAACTGCCCGATGCCGTTGAACTGATGGTGCGCTCGCTCAAGGTCGGTCATCCCTTTGGCAATGCGATTTCCATCGTGTCGCGCGAAGTTCAGGATCCGCTGGCATCCGAATTCGGCGTTATCGCTGATGAAAGCGCCTATGGCCGCGACGTCGGCGAAGCGCTCAAGGATATGGCCGAGCGTCTGGACATGCAGGATTTGCGTTTCCTTGCCGTGGCCGTCACGATTCAGCAGCAGTCAGGTGGTAACCTTGCGGAAATTCTTGCCGGTCTGGCCAAGGTGATCCGCGCCCGCTTTCGTCTCTTCCGGCGCGTCAAAGCGATCACAGCCGAGGCGAAATGGTCCGGCAAATTTCTGTCAGCCTTCCCGCTGTTGGCCCTGATGGTGATCCAGTTGGGAGACCCACATTATTATGACGAAGTGCGGGACCACGCGTACTTTATTCCAGCCTGTTTTGTTGTGGGCGTTATGTTGTTCGTCAACCTCTTGGTGATGCGCAAACTCTGCGACATCAAAGTTTAAGGAACAGACACATGCAATTCCTGAATAACCTTAACGCCCAGATCAACGATCTGCTGGGCCCTATGGGTCTGATCATCATCGCTGGGGTGCTCGGCCTGTCCTTGGTAGTCATCACCGTCATAATGATGTTGCGGCAGCCAGAAGATCCGCTAGATAAACTCAAGCGGGTAAGCGCTAATTCCAACGCAGTAGACTCAAACGCCAAGCTACGCCAATCAGATCGCAATGCGCAGCTGCAAAAGTTTGCGAAGTTCCTTGAACCCGAGGACCACGTTGAATTGTCGGCAAAACAACTGATGTTGCGGCAGGCAGGGTATCAGTCACGCGACGCGGTGCGGATCTTTTACTTTGCACAGATGGCCTTGGGCCTTTTGGGGCTGTTAGGCGGCGTAGTCTATGTAAACTTTCTGGGTGGCGGGGAAGGTCTGAGCACGGCTAAGACCATGATGTGGACTATTGGCCCCGGTGGTATTGGTTACTACTTGCCCAAATATTGGGTGACCCGCCGTGTCGGTGCGCGCAAACAGGAAATCGAACGCGGCTTTCCCGATGCGCTGGACATGATGCTGGTCTGTGTCGAAGCGGGCCAGTCCCTTGATCAATGTATTGTACGCGTCGGCAACGAGTTGCGCGCGTCCTACAAGGCGCTGGCGGATGAGTTTGAGGTTGTCGCCTATGAAATGAAAGCCGGGAAGGACAAAGGCGCGGTCCTGAACGACATGGGCGAACGCTGCGGCGTGCAGGACGTGTCCTCTTTTGTCACTGTGCTGATCCAATCCGCCGCCTTTGGTACGTCGATTGCAGATGCCCTTCGCGTTTATGCCGATGAAATGCGGGACAAACGTGTCATGCGCGCCGAAGAGGCTGCAAACAAGTTGCCAACCAAGATGACCCTTGCCACAATGATGCTGACAGTACCGCCGCTTTTGATTATTCTGGTGGGCCCGTCTGTAAATGGCATCACAAAGCTGGGCCAAATGACACCCGGCGGAGGGAACTAATGATCCCAGACTTTCGGGCCGGCACGCTGGCTCTGATTGCAACGCTCGGATTAACCGCCTGCTCCACAGGCGGTTTTTCCGCGTCTAAAGACCAAGTGTATGCGCCCGGTGTAAACCAGAGCAAGGAAGCGGTTGATGGCCTCGAAGTGGGTCACCGGCTGATGGCCGCCGGTCAATACGAGCTGGCGATCAAATCCTTTAACCGCGCTGCATTGGACCGCGGTGTTGACGCCGAAATTCTGTCGGGATTGGGCAGTGCAAACCTTGGGCTAGGTCGTTTGGGTCAAGCCGAAGCGTTGCTGCGCCGGGCGATCAAACAAGGTGAAACCGAACCGCAGGACTGGAATAATCTGGGCGTTGTTCTGATGGAACGTGGCAAAACGGAAGAGGCCGTAGAGGTTTTTAAACGCGCCTATGCGCTCGACAATGGCGAAAGTGACGCAATCCGTGACAATTTGCGCTTCGCACTCGCAAAATCGGAAAATTCTGCTAACGTGGCCCTTGACGATGAAAAATATAAATTGGTGCGACGCGGTACCGGGGATTATCTGATCTCTGAACCACTGTAATGACATCAATACCGAGGCAGAGCAGTAAAGGACGCAAAAATGCGCCATCCCTATATCTTGAGCGCCTGTTTCGCAGGTGTAATCGCAGTTGCAGGCTGCGCTGAGAAAAACGCAAACGCCACAGTTGAACGCGCCTTCGAGGACGTTGACGTGGTCGATGCCACCAACCTCACCGATGTAATGCTTACCGTGGCGGACCCGAACGAGGCTGTCAGCTATTTCCAACGCGCCGCCGAAAAGGACCCGACCCGCATTGATCATGCGCGCGGTCTTGCGTCCTCTCTGATACGTGCCAAACGGGTAACCGAAGGCGTGATCGCCTGGGAAAATGTCACGAAAATGAAAGAAGCGTCTTCGGATGATGAGGTAGAGCATGCCGATGCGCTGATCCGTGCGGGCGACTGGGCCAAAGCCGAAAAAGTGCTGAACGCTGTGCCACCGACGCACGAGACTTTCAAACGTTACCGGCTTGCTGCACTGGTTGCCGACAGTAAACAGGAATGGAAGAAGGCCGACAGTTTCTATGAGACCGCCGTTGGCCTGACCACCACGCCGGCGTCGGTCATGAACAATTGGGGATATTCGAAACTGACACGCGGTGAATACAATGCCGCAGAGCGTCTGTTCTCAGACGCGATCCGCCGCGATGGCACGCTGTTTACTGCGAAAAACAACCTTGTTCTGGCCCGCGCCGCACAACGCGACTATACCTTGCCCGTCATCTCCATGACACAGATCGAGCGCGCACAATTATTGCATACCATGGCGCTGTCCGCGATCAAGCGCGGCGACGTCGAGACCGGCAAAGGGTTGCTGCGCGAAGCCATCGACACCCATCCACAGCACTTTGAAGAGGCCGTCCGCTCGCTCAAGGCGCTCGAGAACCAGAGCGGCTAAGGTGATGGCCATCACCGCCATTTCGGCACTGTGGTTTCTGCCCTTTGTCCTGCCAATCTGCCTCTATGTCGCCTTTACCGACATGGCGCAAATGCGCATTACAAATCAGGCGGTTATCCTGCTGGCGCTTATTTTTGTTGTGATCGGCCTGATTGCATTGCCCTTTGACACCTATGTCTGGCGACTTGTGCATCTGGTGATCGTTCTGCTGGTTGGTGTCGCCCTGAATGCCGCCGGGGCGATGGGTGCGGGCGATGCCAAATTCATTGCCGTTGCCGCGCCCTTTGTCGCGCTTGGCGATCTGCGCCTGATACTGGCCTTGTTGATGGCCTGCGTTCTCGCAGCCGCGGCCACCCACCGTGGCGTAAAATATACACCGTTGCGCCGCCTCGCCCCTGATTGGGAAAGCTGGGACAAGGGCAAGAAATTCCCGATGGGTCTCGCCCTGGGCACGACGCTTGGCATCTATCTGATCCTCGGGGTGTTTTATGGTTCGTGATTCACGCCATCTTCAGCCCTGCCGGTGCAGGATTGCGCCCATCTGCCGCCTCTTCAAAGGAGCATTGACATGAACGTGCAGCCCAACGCCGTTATGGCCCCGCCCCCGCCCAAACGGCTGGAGGAAATGCGCCTGCCCATCGTCATGATGCGCGATATCATTCTGAAAACGATCTTTCGCAAGAACATCGATCTGGTCAGCGAACTCGCGGCTGCCGTCTGTCTGCCTATCCCGGTAACGCAGGAACTGGTGGATATGGGCCGCGAGCAGCGCCTGATCGAGGCGACAGGCACCTTGAACGCCCAGAACGGCAACGAAATGGGCTACCAACTGACCGACGCAGGCAAGGCGCGCGCTTTGGATGCACTGGCGCAATCGGAATACTTTGGCGCAATGCCGGTTCCCCTCGATGTGTACCGCGAACAGGTCAAACGCCAATCGGTCCGCAATATCCAGATCACCCGCGAACAACTGACCGGTGCGATGGGCCATCTGGTTTTGCCCAACTCCCTGCTGGATCATCTTGGCCCTGCCGTGTCTGCGGGCCGTTCAATTCTGATGTATGGCCCTCCGGGTAACGGGAAATCCAGTATTTCCAATGGCATACGGGACGCGCTAGGGGACAAGGTCTATGTACCTCGCGCCATTGAATACGCTTCTCAGGTCATCACAGTTTATGACCCGATCGTACACACCGCTGCCCAAGGCGACGTCCAGGACCCCAATTCCCTGCGCCGCGTCACCCGCTTTGACGCCCGTTATGTCTGTTGCGAGCGGCCAACGGTTGTAACTGGTGGTGAATTGACCGTCAGCATGCTTGATCTTGTCTTTAATCCGACCGCGCGCACCTATCAGGCCCCTTTGCAGCTAAAATCCACCGGGGGCATCTTCATCGTAGACGACCTTGGCCGCCAGAAAGAACCACCACAGGCCATCGTCAACCGCTGGATTGTCCCTCTGGAAGAAAGCAAGGACATTCTCGCGCTGCAATCGGGCGAGAAATTCGAGGTGCCCTTTGATACGCTGGTTATCTTCTCCACCAACTATCACCCGAACGAGATTTTTGACCAAGCTGCCCTGCGCCGTATCTTCTTCAAGATCAAGATCGACGGACCGAACCAGCAGAACTTCCTCAAGATCTTTGCCATGGTTGCAAAGAAACGAGGCATGGCACTGGATGAGGCAACGCTGGTGCACCTGCTCAAGGTAAAATACCCGACAATCGATAACATTTACGCCAACTACCAGCCGATCTTCCTGATCGACCAGATGATTGCCATCTGCGAATTTGAGGGCATTCCCTACCAGATGAACCCCGAATTGGTTGATCGCGCATGGGCCAACATGTTTGTCAAAGATGAAGTGATCGTAAAGTAACGGCACCCTCTCTTTTGATCCTGAATACCGGTCCGGTGTCGCCTGATCGCGGCAGTGTTTGTGTGTTGATCAGATCAAAAGGCTGGCCCCCGCCCGCCTGCATGCTAACTTGGTTTTCATGACCACCCTGCCCCCGAAATTCACCAAATGGTTCGACGATAAAGGCTGGGAAATTCACCCGCACCAGCAACAGATGCTTGAGCGTGCGGATGCCCCCTCGCTCCTGCTGATCGCCCCCACCGGTGGCGGGAAAACCCTCTCCGGTTTCCTTCCCACACTGATTGATCTGGCAGAGGGCGATCACGAGGGCATGCACACGCTCTACATTTCGCCGCTCAAGGCTTTGGCCGCCGACATCAAACGCAATCTCACCACGCCGGTGCAGGAAATGTCGCTGCCGGTCACCATCGAAGAACGCACAGGCGACACACCTTCAAGCCGGCGCAGACGTCAGCGCGCCGATCCGCCGCATATTTTTCTGACAACACCCGAAAGCCTCGCATTGCTGGTTAGCTACGAGGATGCTGCGCATATGTTCAGGGGCCTCAAACGTGTCGTGATCGACGAGATACACGCGCTGGCCGAAAGCAAACGCGGCGACCAGATGTTTCTCGCGCTTGCCCGCCTCCAGTCCATTTGCCCCGATCTCAAACGTGTCGGGCTTTCGGCAACAGTCGAAGACCCCGCCGCCATCGCCCACATGATGGCGCGTCACCCTGACCCGTGTGAAATTCTTTTGGCTGATCCCGGTCCCGCACCCGATATCCGGATGCTGCGCACCAATGAACCCCCTCCATGGTCAGGCGGCGGCGCAGCCTATGCCATTCCTGCCGTACTGGACCAGATCAAGCGCCACAAAACCACGCTGATCTTTCACAACACCCGCGCGCAGGCTGAGATATTCTTTCATAATCTGTGGCTTGCGAACGATGAAAGCCTCGCAATAGGCATCCATCACGGCTCCCTTGACCGTGCCCAACGCGAACGGGTCGAAGCGGCAATGGTGCGCGGTGACCTGCGCGCCATTGTCTGCACCGGCACGCTGGACCTTGGCATCGACTGGGGCGATGTGGACCTGATCATCCAGATCGGCGCACCCAAGAATGTGAAGCGTCTGGTGCAGCGCATCGGGCGCGCCAACCACCGTTACAACGCACCGTCCAAAGCACTACTGGTGCCTGCAAACCGCTTTGAAGTGGTTGAATGTATGGCCGCACTTGAGGCAGTTCTGGCAGGTGATCTTGACGGTGATCCCCGTGGTGCTGGCCCGCGCGACGTACTATGCCAGCACATCCTGATCGCAGCCTGTGCCGGCCCGTTCGAGGCAGATGCGCTATACGCCGAATTTACCACTGCCGGAGCCTATGCTGCGCTCACCCGCGCCGATTTCGACGCCTGTCTCGATTTCTGCGCTACGGGGGGATACGCCCTGCGCGCGTATGACCGCTGGCAACGCCTGCTTCAACGGGCTGACGGGAAGTGGCAATTGCGCGACCCCCGAGCGAGTCAAAGAATCCGCATGAACATCGGCACCATTCAGGACACCGATACGCTCAAGGTGCGTATGCGCCGCAATCGTGGCGGCAAACCTTTGGGCGAGATCGAAGAAGGCTTTGCCGCCTCCCTGACACCGGGTGACACCTTTCTGATCGGCGGGCAAATCGTGAAATACGAGGGCCTGCGCGAAATGACTGTCGAAGTCAGCCGCGATGCCGCAAAGAAACCTAAGATCGCGACGTTTATGGGCACAAAGTTCGCTACGTCCACACAGCTTTCCGCGCGCGTTCAGAGAATGTTCACACAAGAAAGCTGGCCCGAACTTCCCGATCACACCGCGCAGTGGTTGCACCTTCAACGCGAGGTCAGCCAACTGCCCCAACCCGGACGCCTGCTGATCGAGAGCTTCCCCCATGATGGCCGCGAACAGACTGTGATCTATGGTTTTGCCGGGCGCAACGGGCAGCAGACGCTGGGCCTGTTGGTGACAAAACGGATGGAAGAAATGGGCCTGCACCCGATGGGCTTTGTCGCGACGGATTACGCAACGTTGATCTGGGGGCTCGACGCGATCAAAGATCCCGCACCGCTGTTTGATCTGGCGGCCTTGCACACCGGTCTTGAAACTTGGCTTGCCGGCAATGCCGTGATGAAACGCACGTTTCGCGCCTCGGCCACTATCGCGGGACTGATTGAACGCAACAGCCCGACTGCGCGCAAATCGGGGCGTCAGGCGACGTTCAGTTCGGATATCCTTTACGACACGCTGCACAAATATGATCCAGACCACCTGATGCTGCAAATCACCCGCGAAGAGGCGTTGCGCGGGTTAGTGGATTTTGGCCGGATCGAAGAAATGATAGCGCGCATAGACGGGCGCATTGATCATTTGCATCTGTCGCGCGTCACGCCGTTGGCTGCGCCATTGTTCCTCGAAATGGGCCGCGTTCCAGTCAAGGGCGCAGCCGAAGAGCGCCTTCTGGCAGATGAGGCCGCCCGACTGATGGAAACCTCCGGCCTTGCACAGATATCGCCGCCACCCTCCAACACGCCCAAATGGCGGGTCGGCTACTGACCTCCCTTGCCAATCCGGTCAATTTCAAACATGAACAAAGAATGAACACCTACGACATCACTCTCGCGGGCACCCCGCTCAAGGCGCTTGGTTCAGGCGCGTTGTATTGGCCCTGCCAGCAGTTGTTATGCGTCAGCGATCTTCATTTTGGCAAATCCGAGCGTATGGCGCGACGCGGCGGGGCAACGCTGCCACCCTATGAAACGCGAGATACCCTTGCGCGGTTGGAACAGGACGTGGATCAGACAGCCGCCCAGACCGTGATCTGCCTTGGCGACAGCTTTGATGATCTGGGCGCGGCCATGTCGCTGCGTGAAGACGACCGCCTGTGGATCACACGCCTGCAGGCCGGACGACGTTGGGTATGGATCGAAGGTAACCATGATCCAGGCCCTGTTGATGTGGGCGGCAGTCACCTGCGCGAACACACCATTGGGCCGCTGACCTTTCGCCACATCGCCATGCCGGGGGCAACCGGCGAAATATCCGGCCATTATCACCCCAAGGCTGCAGTTCATGCGCGCGGACGCAGCATTTCCCGCCCTGCCTTTCTATTGGACAGGGATCGGCTGATCCTGCCTGCCTATGGCACTTACACGGGCGGATTGCGCAGCCGCGCTGACGTTCTCACCACCCTTATGCAGCCCGAAGCATTGGCCGTGCTGACAGGCCCCCGCCCCGTTGCGGTGCCGATGCCCAGATAGGAAACCTCATGAACCCAAGCGCAATCAAACGCATCCACACCAGTTTTTCAGCCCAAAGTATGATGGCCACATTGGGTGCGCAGCTTATCGAAGTGAGCGAGGGCCATGTCCGGATCAGCGCCCCGATCCTGCCCGGCACGCGCCAGCAGCAAGGGTTCGGCCATGCGGGGCTGACATTTTCCCTGGGGGATTCTGCTGCTGGTTATGCTGCACTGACCCTGCTGCCGCTCGACAGCGAAGTTGTCACAGCAGAAATCAAGATCAACCTGATTGCCCCTGCTATTGGCGACCGTCTGATTGCCACCGGACGGGTCATCAAACCCGGACGTCGGTTATGCGTGGTGACCGCAGAGGTTCATGCCGAAAAGGACGGGATCCAAACACTGATCGCTATTCTTCAGGGCACGATGGTCCCGGTACCCGCTTAAGGGATCAGAACAATCCGGCAGCGCGGGCCGCATCACGCCGTGTACGGGCCACCGGTATTGAAGAACCGTCAGACACCTGCAAAATATCGCGTCCTTCTGATCGGCGGTGGCTTTGAACGGCATCCAGACTGACCCAATGCGAGCGGTGGACCTGCAGACCGCCTGCACCTTCTAGCTCTGCCACCGCTTCGGCCAAGCGCAGCAAAATCAATGCGTTACCCTTGGCAGTAATGACATTCAGATAATGGTCCTGTGCCTCAATCCGAATCAGCGCGCCGCGCGTCTCGATCGGCAATCGGCGCAAGAAGCGCGCTTGTGGGTCAGTGACTAGATCCTGCGGCGGCACATTGGATTTGACCATGTACCGTGCCAGATGGATAAGGCCGTTGATGGCCCCGACCGACAGGCCGACAATCACAACAAGATAGGCCAGATCGTAAACACCGGAACTATCCTCAAACAGCAATGCGTTAATGGCAAAGATACCGAAGGTCAAAGCAACAACATAGAGCACCCACGCCAGCAGGCGCGTCAGACTGCCCTGAGGTCTGACTTGCGCGCTTAGCACCGCACCCGCGATGGAGACCCCGACGACAACCGCCCAATACGCGGCTCGGGCTATGAACCCCAGCGCCGCATGCGTGCCAAACGGCCCGGCCACTGCGCAGAGCGCGCTCAGCAATATCCAAAGCATGGCGTAAGCGCCGACCCGTTGCCATTGGCGACGCGTGAATTGCATATGATAAAGACCCCTTGCCGCCTACGAAGCAGATCGCCCGTTCGCGTAAAACCGCTGTGACTGCGCAGATTACCTTGCCATGTCAAAAGGACATTCCACAACAGTAGGTCTACCGACATGTCTTTTTATCCCCTGCTCGCCGCCCCTCTCGTAGTTCAGGTTCACGCGTTTCTTGCGCTTGGAACTGTGGCCCTGACCATCGCAATCTTTTCGCTGCGCAAAGGCAGCCGCTTGCACCGGGCATTCGGATGGGCATGGGTGATTGCGATGGGAAGTGTCGCGGTCAGCAGTTTCTGGATCAACGACATGCGCTGGCTGGGGCCGTTTGGCCCCATTCACCTGCTATCGGCCTTTGTGCTGTTCTCGCTGGTGCGGGGGGTCTTCGCTGCCCGCTCCGGCAATGTCCGAACCCATAAACGCACCATGCAATCGCTGACATTTGGCGCGCTGGTGCTGGCCGGAGCATTTACCCTCGTGCCGGGCCGGATCATGTTTCAGGTGGTGTCAGGCGGTTAACCCTTCGGGTTCAGCCAGGCCATTGGCGCGGCAGCAGGCAGTGACCGTGTTGGCCAACAGGCAGGCAATCGTCATCGGCCCCACACCGCCGGGCACAGGCGTAATCGCCCCTGCACGTGCTGCACAGCTTTCAAAGTGCACGTCGCCCACCAGTTTGGTTTTCCCCTCGCCCTTTTCAGGCGCGTCCAGACGATTGATGCCAACGTCGATCACTGTGGCACCTTCTTTGATCCACTCACCGGGCACCATTTCAGGGCGGCCCACTGCGGCCACCACGATGTCAGCGCGGCGCACCACGTCAGCAAGGTCTTTGGTGCGCGAATGGGCGATTGTCACCGTGCAGCTGTCACCAAGCAGCAGTTGCGCCATCGGTTTTCCCACGATGTTCGAACGTCCGATCACCACCGCGTCCATGCCGGAAAGCGATCCGTGGTGGTCCCGCAGCATCATCAGACAGCCCAACGGCGTGCACGGCACCATGCTCTTTTGTCCCGTGCCCAACAAACCGACGTTGGAGATATGGAACCCGTCCACATCCTTGGCCGGAGAGATGGAATTGATCACCAGATCTTCGTCCAGATGTTTCGGCAGCGGTAATTGCACCAGAATGCCATGGATTTCAGGATCGGTGTTCAGCTGGTCAATCAGTGCCAACAGGTCAGCCTCGGCGGTATTCACATCCAGTTTGTGCTCAACAGACTTCATGCCGACTTCGACCGTCATCTTGCCTTTGGACCTGACATAGACCTGAGAGGCGGGATCTTCACCCACCAGCACCACGGCCAGACCGGGCGTGATGTTGTGGTCATTCTTGAGGCGCGTGACGTGTTCACCCACCTGTGCGCGTACCCGTGCTGCGAATTCCTTGCCGTCGATGATCGTCGCTGTCATTTCTTTCCCTCGCGCGTAGCAGGGCAGCGCCCCACGGTGCTAATATGGCGTAAGGTGGGGCTCTGCCCCACCCCTGATTTTCTAGAACAGGCCTTCGATCTCGCCATCTGCATTCAGGCGGATGCTTTCAGCTGACGGCACACGCGGCAGCCCGGGCATGGTCATGATCTCGCCGCAGATCACCACAACAAAACCGGCCCCTGCGCTCAAACGCACTTCGCGTACCGGAACGGAGAACCCTGTAGGCGCCCCGCGGCGGTCGGGATCAGTGGTAAAGCTGTATTGCGTTTTGGCCATACAGACTGGCAGGTTGCCATAGCCCTGCGCTTCCCAGTCCTTGAGCTGGTTGCGGATTTTTTGATCGGCCAGCACCTCGTCCGCGCGATAGATACGCTTGGCGACGGTTTCGATTTTCTCAAACAATGACATTTCGTCAGGATAGATCGGCGAGAAGTTGGCGTTGTCCTGATCGGCAATCTCGGCCACGCGGGTCGCCAGATCAGCGGACCCTTCTGAGCCAAGTTCCCAGTGACGCGACAGAATGGCTTCGGCACCCTGCTCTTTGACAAAATCCTTGACCGCCTGCACTTCTGCGTCGGTATCTGTGACAAAGTGATTGATGGCCACAACAACAGGAACACCAAAGGATTTCATGTTCTCGATGTGACGGCCAAGGTTAGGACACCCTTTATTCACGGCCGCGACATTCTCGGCACCCAGATCGGCCTTGGCAATTCCGCCGTTCATTTTCATCGCGCGCACTGTGGCCACAACAACGATCACCGATGGGGCAAGGCCCGCCTTGCGGCACTTGATGTTCAGGAACTTTTCCGCGCCCAGATCAGCGCCGAAGCCCGCCTCTGTCACCACGTAATCCGCGAGTTTCAGCGCGGTGGTGGTCGCAATGACCGAGTTACAGCCGTGCGCAATATTGGCAAACGGGCCGCCGTGCACGAACGCCGGATTGTTTTCCAGTGTTTGCACGAGGTTGGGCTGCATCGCGTCTTTCAGCAGGACTGTCATCGCGCCATCCGCCTTGATGTCGCGCGCGAATACCGGCGAGCGGTCGCGGCGATAGGCCACGATCATATCACCCAGTCGCTTTTCAAGGTCTTTGAGGTTCTTGGAGAGGCACAGGATCGCCATCACTTCGGAGGCCACAGTGATATCGAACCCACCCTCGCGCGGGAAGCCGTTGGCAACCCCGCCAAGGGAAACGTTGATCTGGCGCAGGGCACGGTCGTTCATGTCCACGACGCGGCGCCACACAACGCGGCGGGTGTCGATATCCAGTTCATTGCCCCAATAGATATGGTTGTCGATCATCGCCGAGAGCAGCGAATGGGCAGAGGTGATGGCGTGGAAATCGCCCGTGAAGTGCAGGTTCATCTCTTCCATCGGGACCACTTGCGCAAAGCCACCGCCTGCTGCACCTCCCTTCATGCCAAAGTTCGGACCCAGCGATGCCTCGCGGATACACACGCAGGCGTTCTTGCCGATGCGGTTCAGACCATCGCCCAGACCCACTGTGGTGGTCGTCTTGCCCTCGCCCGCTGGCGTTGGGTTGATCGCGGTGACAAGGATCAGCTTGCCGTCTTTGCGGTCTTGAACAGAATTGATAAAAGTCTGGCTGACTTTTGCCTTGTCATGGCCGTAGGGCAGCAGGTCATCGGTACCGATGCCCAATTTTTCGCCAATTGCCTGAATAGGCAGCTTGTTTGCTTCGCGTGCGATCTGGATGTCGGTCTTGAAAGCCATGGTGAGAATCCCCTGTTGCCGTGTCGGCCCATAGTTGCTGGCCTTTGCATACAGCGGGACACGGGTTATCGCAGGGCGGTTTTCCGACATTTCCGCCACCGGTTGCGGCGCTGGACGATTTGACGGTTTCTTTTTTTGAAACGACGTCGACTAGTGGTGTGGCCAGATCGGTTGATCAGGTACGAACAACCGCAAGGTATCGCCGAGCCTGAGATCACCCTCACGCTCCACCCATGCGGTTACCCCTCGTCGGCCACGCGCCGCGGCTTTGAATGCCTTGCCATGTCCCGGCGAGTCTTCTTCGATCTCGCGGGCGGGGAGGTTGCAGGGGCCGTTTTCGACATCAATCACCAGTGTGGTCCCGTTTGCTGCCTGCAAACGCGATGCAGGCGGGATCAAAGTAAAGTCGGGAATACCGGTAAGGACAAGCGAAGCGCCCAATTGCTCCGGCGCCAGCATCTCCAATCCAATTTCCTGTGCGATCCCTGCCATCTCTTCGGCAGACAGGATCGAAAGTTGACGTGTGTTGCGGATATCCGTGCCTTTATTGTGGCGATCAGTGACACGCACGCATGACTTCCGCGTCAGCCCGCCATGAAAATCATTCGCAAACCCCGCATAGGTGGCCCGAACAGTTGTCAGTGGCTGCGAGCGGATGTCAGGACGGTTCAGTGGTACGCAGCCCAGCCAACTGATAGTTGCGGTAAATTTGGTAAGGCGGTGTTCTGCCATGTCTCAGCCCTCATATATCGGAGCCCAATGTGATCTGCACCGCACCAAAAGAAAAGGCCCCGCGCGGGCGGGACCTTTCGAAAGTTTTCACCGATACCTCAATATACGAGGCCGGATAAGAATCAGGCAGTTGGCTCAGGTTCCAGATCACCGCCTGCTGGCGGATCCTTGCGCACCTTGCCTTTGGCTTTGGGGATCGCAGTCACACTGGGTGCATTGCCCGCATCCGGCTTGTCATTCTTGTCATCAGGGTCAGGCGTGGGCGGCAGACCCGCAATCACCCGCTCGATCTCTTCGCCGGTCAGCGTTTCGTATTCCAGCAAGCCCTGAGCAAGACGTTCAAACTGTTCGTTCTTGTCCTGAATGATTTTGTAGGCAGTGGCATACCCTTCGTCGATGATCCGCTTTACTTCGGATTCGATCAACTCCTTGGTCGCGGCAGAGACACTAAAGCCGCCTGCGCCGCCATTGGCCTGATACCCTGCTGCGGCTTCCTGATAGTCGATGTTTCCGACCTTGTCGGACATGCCGTAGCGCATCACCATCGCACGGGCCAATGAACTGGCCTGCATGATATCACCCACCGGTCCTGACGACACGGAATCAGCGCCGTACTTGAGAATTTCCGCCGCCTTGCCCGCCATCGTCATGGCAATCCGCTGCTCGGCTTCGTCCTTGAACATCTGTAGCTTGTCCATTTCCGGCAGGCTCATCACCATACCAAGGGCGCCACCGCGCGGAATGATCGTAGCCTTGTAAACCGGATCACATTTAGGCAGGGAAATGCCCACAATTGCGTGGCCCGCTTCGTGATAGGCGGTCTTTTCCTTCTGGTCCTGCGTCAGCACCATGGAGCGGCGTTCGGCGCCCATCATGATCTTGTCCTTGGCAGATTCGAAATCAAGCATCGCAACAAAGCGCCGGCCGACACGGGCGGCTGTCAGTGCCGCCTCGTTCACAAGGTTGGCCAGATCAGCACCGGAGAAGCCCGGTGTACCACGTGCGATGATGCGCAGATCAACGTCGGGGCCCAGCGGCGTTTTACGCGCATGCACGCCGAGAATTTTCTCGCGGCCTTTGATGTCGGGATTGCCGACCGAAACCTGACGGTCAAAACGACCGGGGCGCAACAATGCGGGGTCCAGCACGTCCTTACGGTTAGTGGCCGCGATGATGATAACACCTTCGTTGGCCTCGAACCCGTCCATTTCCACCAGCAACTGGTTCAGCGTCTGCTCGCGTTCGTCGTTACCACCGCCATAGCCGGCACCGCGATGGCGACCGACCGCGTCAATTTCGTCGATAAATACGATACACGGGGCGTTTTTCTTGGCCTGTTCGAACATGTCACGCACACGGGACGCGCCCACACCGACGAACATTTCAACAAAATCAGAACCGGAGATGGTAAAGAATGGCACACCCGCTTCACCCGCAATCGCACGCGCCAAGAGTGTTTTACCGGTACCGGGAGGGCCCTCAAGCAACGCACCTTTGGGAATTTTGCCGCCAAGGCGGCTGAATTTCTGTGGGTTGCGCAGGAATTCTACGATTTCCTCCAGCTCTTCCTTGGCCTCGTCGATACCCGCGACGTCGTCAAAGGTCACCCGCCCGTGCTTTTCGGTCAGCATCTTGGCTTTGGACTTGCCAAAACCCATTGCCCCGCCTTTGCCGCCGCCCTGCATACGGTTCATGAAATAGATCCACACACCGATCAGTAGCAGGATCGGGAAAATCGTCATCAGGAAAGATTGAAAGCCTGATTGCTCCTGTGGTCGGGCCTGTACGGGCACGTTGTTGTCGATCAGCAGGTTTGTAACCTCGGCGTCCGCTGGCATGATTGCAGTGAATTCGCCATCCGCCTTGCGGAAGCGGACATTTTCACCGTCCAGCATCACAGAGCGTACTTCGCCCCCTTTTACCGATGTCACGAACTCGGAATAGCTGACTTCGTCGTTCTGCATACCGTTTGTCGTGCCGTTGAAAAGGTTGAACAGTGCCAGAACCAGCAGCATCAACACGATCCAAAAGGCGAAATTGCGAGCGTTGCCCAAGGAAATTCTCCTAAATACGTCGGACCATCCGGATTAAATGGCCGTAGCAGCGGACCAACATGGCCTGCCACTCCCTTAAGATAGAGATCAAACCGTCAGGTTCAATGTGTAAGTAGTGCGGCAAAAAAGGTCTCGGTTCCGCCCTCGACGTCCGCATGCCATTTCTGGGACGATCCGGCAAGGGGGGCCGCAACGACAGTTTGGCCACGCCAGACCGCCGGTGTAGACAATAACACTTCATGAGGGCGCTCCGTTTCGCGCCAATTCGGGCACTGCTGCAGTCCCTCGCTGCCCAACGCACGCACGGTGACACGTTGCCAGTTGCCCTCGGCCTCCGTTGGGGACAATCGCCAGCGGCGGTCCCATAGGTCATCGGGCGCGCATTCGATATCCCGCACCGCGTTCAGTTCACGAAATACCCAGATGTTGCCACCGATGCGGCGCGCATGCACGCCGTCTGCGGTACCTGCCAGACCTTTGCGCAGGCCGCGCATTATATTGGCGATGGCACCGCGCCGTGCGGGATAGACGCTCCCGCTGATCCAGTTGACCGCATGCACCAGCAATCTACGCTGAATTTCATCCGGCAGGATGCGCAATTTGCGTTCAGACAGAATCACAGCACCTGCATCTATCGTGGCAATCTCGCGAGCTGCAATAAAGGTCTGCCAATCCAGTGCTGTACGCGCCTCGGACATCTGGTTTGCAACATCACTCAGCACATCAGCGTCGATTCCCAAATCCCCTAAATGGCTCAGCACCTGGCGCGCGCGCACGCGTTCATAAATCAAATCCTCGTTGCTGGGGTCTTCGATCCAGTCGATTTGCTGCGTCCGCAGGTAACTGCGCAATTCATCCCGGCCCGCCCCCAGCAATGGGCGCACCCAGGTGATGCCTTCGCGGATTACCCGTGGCGGAATACCGGCGAGGCCGTTCACACCCGAACGGCGCGCCAGACGCATCAAAACCGTTTCGGCCTGATCATCGGCTGTGTGACCCAACGCAATGGTGGTGATCTCGTGGCCGCGGGCCCAGTCGGCCATGCGTGCATAGCGGGCATCCCGCGCCGCACTCTGGAGGTTACCCTTGCCATCGAAGTCATCCAATAAAAGGGTGTCATGAGGGACCCCGATTGTTGCGCAATAACTGGCGACCATTGATGCCTCGTCAGCTGCCGCCGCGCGCAATCCGTGATTGACCGTAACCGCGCGCAGCTTGCTGCCATGCAGCGTGCACAGCACATGCATCAGATGAAGCAAGGCCATCGAATCACCGCCGCCGGACACGGCAATGCCCAACACATCGGGGGGACCAGGCAAAAATGCATCGGCCACCTGTTGCGTCAGACGTAGTGTCTGCATCGGCTTATTGACAGGACAGAGTTTGGCGTTGGGCCTGCGCCTGCGTCACATAGGGACTTTGCGGGAAACGTACGGCAACTTCACCCAAGGTGACACAGGCCTCTTGCGTCTGGCCCAGAACGCCAAGTGCACTGCCCAGTTCGAAAAGTGCGTTGGGTGCCATTGGCCCTACCGGATCCGTGCTGAAACTGGCCAGAAAAGCGCGCGCCGCCTCGCGGTCATCCCCCATACCCTTCAGCGCCTCGCCACGCCGCAACTCGGCCTCGGCGGCTAGCGGACCACCGGGGTAGGTCTGATTGAAGGTCGCAAACTCGTCAGCGGCGGTGCGAAAGTCACCGTTTGCGAGCGCCTCCTGCGCCCGCTGGAAGTCTGCTTTTTCTCCGACTGCCAAATCAGCCTGATCGGGTGTTGTTGTGGGTGAGGGTTCAGGGGCCGTGGCAACGCCTGCGACAGTCTGATCTGCGCCGCCCAATGTAGATGTCGTGCCGAGTGCCGATACATCGCCGCCTTCAAGTTCCACAAGCCGGAATTCAAGGTCACCGATCCGGTTGGTTCCGTCCGAAACGATCCGGTTGATGCGGTTCTCAAGCTCTTCCGTCTTGGAAGTCAGGCGCTGCAACTCGCTTTCCATGGTGTTGACACGGTCCAGAACCGACCCGCTGGTGTTCACACCCGTCGCACCGCCAGTGGTCGAGAGTTCACGCCTGAGTTTCTGCACCTCGACAAACAGCACGTTCAGTTCCTGCCGGACATCGGCAAGAGTCTGATCTTCTTGTGCGAATGCGCAAATCGGGCTGATCAACAGCCCGACTATCAACCCGAGTACGTAACGCATCTTTATAGAACCCTTTTAACTGGTAACTCTTTAGCTTGTCAGGCCACCCGCCAACACTGTAACCGCACGGCGGTTTTTGGCATAACATGCCTCTTCGGAGCAGATTTCGATCGGACGCTCTTTGCCATAGGATACCACCCGCAGACGTGATGCCAAGACGCCTTTGGACATCAGGTATTCACGTGCGGCATTGGCGCGCCGCGCGCCCAGCGCAAGGTTATATTCGCGCGTACCCTGCTCATCCGCATGGCCCTCGATCACCGCCTGATAGTCTGTATTTGTATTCAACCAGACGGCCTGACCGTCCAGCGTGGCGCGTCCTGTGGCTGTCAGCGTGGATTGGTCGACCTCGAACAACACCCGATCACCGATAGATTGCTGAAAGTAGGCTGTAGATGCCGGATCATTCGCACTGCCGGGCACGATGCCGCCATTGATGGGCTGGTTCAGCCCCGCGTTCGCACCACCTGCCCCGTCCGCGCCAAAGCGGCCCGGATTGGTACAGGCCGTCACGGCCAGTGCTGCCATCAGGATCGTGCCGGTTAGAATATGTCTCATGGGTCTGCCTCTTGTTGAATGGCCTTATGGCTCTTGCTGGTAAGGGTATCATAGCCCCGATGGCAAAGGAAATGTATCTATCAATCGTTCACTTTTGCAACGGTGACCATGAGGGGTCCGATCCGCCTTCGGGTGTGCGCACGGGGCGCAGGTTACGCCCTGAGATATCAACCGAATAGAGCGAAGAAGCGCCGCCGGCCCCTTGGGTCTCGCGGGTGAACATAATCACGCGGCCGTTGGGGGCCCATGTCGGACCTTCATCCAAGAACGAGGCTGTCAGCAAGCGTTCTTCTGATCCATCCAGTCGCATCACCCCGATATGAAAACGGCCCTTGTTCTGTTTGGTAAAGGCAATCAGATCCCCGCGCGGTGACCAGACAGGGGTGCCGTAACGCCCTTCTCCAAAGGAAATCCGCTGCGCTTCGCCGCCAGTTGCGGCCATCACATACAATTGTTGCGACCCGGAGCGGTCGCTCTCGAACACGATCTTGCTGCCGTCGGGCGAAAAGCTGGGCGCGGTTTCGATCGAGGGCGTATTGGTCAGCCTCACCGACTGGCCGGACGCGATATCCATTGTATAGATGTCGGTATTGCCTCCTTGGGTCAGCGAGAAAACCACCGTCTGACCAGAAGGCGAAAAGCGCGGTGCAAAGCTCATGGTGCCATCGCCGCTTTCCAGAACACGCCGCTGAACGGAGCCGATATCAAGCACATAGATGCGCGGAAATCCGCTTTCGTATCCGGTATAAAGCACGCGATCCCCCGTCGGAGAAAACCGCGGCGCCAACACAATGGCTCCTGAATCGGTCAGATACTGCACATTGGCGCCGTCATAATCCATGATTGCCAGCCGTTTTTTGCGATCATCCTTTGGGCCGGTTTCCGAAACATAGACAACGCGGCTGTCAAAATACCCGCCCTCGCCGGTGATCCGGCTATAGGCGGCATCCGCGACCTTGTGCGCCATGCGCCGCCAGCCATCCACGGTGCCGGAAAACTGCAACCCATTGCCCAGTTCGGCACCTGAAAACACATCATAAAGCCGGAATTTCACGTTCAGTGTATTGCCCGACACATTGACCGCGCCGGTGATCAGCGCCTGCGCGTTGATCGCCTTCCAGTCGGCATATTGCACCGGCGCGTTAAAGTCGCTGACCGTAGAAATGAACGAACTCGCCGGTATCTGGCGAAACAGCCCGGTGCCAGTAAGGTCCTCGGCCACCACCTGTGCCAGGTCCGCAGCCATCTGGCCGGCCTCGGCGCTTTCGGGCTGAAACGTGGGCACTGCGAATGGCAACGGTTCGATCACACCTTCAGTGATTTCGATACGCAGCGGGCCTTGCTGGGCCTGCACACTTCCGGACACGGCGCAGATCAACGCCAGACAAATGCTCAAAACTCTCAGGGTCATGTCGGTGGCATCCTTTCAGGATTGAACGTCAACTTTATATTTCGCCAAGCATCGCACTATTCGAGGGGAAGTTTATCGCCTTTGGCACCGCAGCGCATCATTTCACCCGCATTTTTTCGGGATTGAAAGTCATCTCGATCTCTTTCCAGTGATCATACTTCTCGGCAGGCAGAGGATAGCCGCCTTTTTGACAGCGCAGGATCGCACGGCGCGCGGCGCCGAAAGCCGTCTGTACGGCGGCATCATCGCCACCTTCACTGCCAATCAGACGCACATCACCGGCGATCTTGCCCGTGCGGTCAAGGTTCACCGCAACTGTCACAACGATATTTGCAGACCGACCGCCCACATCTACGTTCCAGCAGTTGGAAACCGCAACCCGCAGGGCTTCTTTTTCACCGGACGACAGCGGCGGACCGCTCGGCGCAGCTTGCGGCGTGTTTTCCCCTCCACCAAGGGCTTCTCGCAAGGCATCGTTCACGGCTGTCTCGGTATCGCTGTTCGTTTGAGCAGAAGGTTGCGGCGACGGTTCTGCCGGCGCTTCGGCGACGCGCGGGGCTGGTGCAGAAGGGCGTTTGCCGGGTGGGCGCGGTGATGCTTTGGGCGCTGCGGTGGCCTCGGTCACGATCTCGCTGGTGGCTTCGGGGGCCGCGGTGGCTTCCTGCTGCTCCTGGGGTGTCTCGCCTGTCTCATCCGGCGCAACGGCTTCCTGCGGCACGTCGTCAGGGGTCACGTCGGGATCAGGCTGCGCAACCGGTTCCGGCGCGACACGTTCCACCGGGCGCGGTACGGCTTGCGGCGCAAGTTCGGGCACCAGAACGGCCACTTCGCCTGCCGGTTGATCCAGTTCGGGCGGCGCATCCGTGACCTCGGCCTGTGGCGGTGCGGACTGCTGTGTCACCTCGGGCGGGGCCTCGGTAGTTGGTGTCTCGACCGGCTGTGGTGTCGGTTGCGGTGTGGGACCGTCAGGCGCGGCAGAAACCTCCGGTGTGTCCGGCGTAACGTCAGGCGATTCCGGCTGGGCCACATCCGTGGCCGAGCTTGGCGGCTGTTGCGCTGCCAACAACGCCTCATATTGCGTGCCGGAGATGACCGAGACTTCCGTCACTTCCAATGGCGGCGGTTCTGATCGAAACACGCCACCCAAAAGCACCCACCCAATCAAGGTGAGGTGCCCAGCGCCGGAAATATAGTGACCCTTGTGCACCTAATCAGCCGTCCGTCGAGGCGCTGCCATCCAGAGCAGGACCACCAATGTCTGTCACAAGGCCGATATTCGAGAACCCGCCCGCATTGAGCGCGCCCATAACCTCCATGACATCCCGATAGGGCACCCGGCCATCCGCCCGCAGAAACACCCTGTCGCTGGAACGTTCGGTCGCAATCGCGCGCAAACGCGTAATCAGATCACTGCGCGCCACATCTGTGGTCTGGATTTGCACAGTCCCTTCTGCGGTCAGCGTGATTGTCAGGGGTTCTTCCAGTTCGGCCGGCAATGCCCCCGCAGCGGTCTTGGGCAATTCAACCGGTACACCCACAGTCAGTAGCGGTGCTGCCACCATAAAGATGATCAGCAGCACCAGCATAACGTCGACAAAAGGTGTGACGTTGATCTCTGCCATTGGCTGAGAGCGGCCACGGCGACGCCCGCGTCCACCACTCCCCTGTTTTTTCATGACACCCGCACCCATCGCTCAGGAATCCAGCTGGCGGCTGAGGATGGTGGCAAACTCATCGGCAAAAGCTTCGTAGCTCCCAAGGATACGGTCACTGTCCGCGCTAAACTTGTTGTAGAAAATCACAGCAGGAATCGCGGCCAGAAGGCCCATACCGGTCGCCAACAAGGCCTCGGCAATGCCGGGAGCAACAACGGCAAGGTTGGTGTTTTGCTGTGCCGCAATCTCTATAAACGCGTTCATAATGCCAAAGACCGTCCCGAACAGGCCGACAAACGGTGCGGTCGACCCGACGGTGGCCAGCACAGGCAAGCCTTTTTGCAGGCGCTCCGCCTCCTTGGCGATCGCCACATCCATTGAACGGTCTATCCGCGCCGTGGCACCGGGGATAAGCCCGCCGTCATCGCGGTGCGAGCGGCGCCATTCGGTCATACCGGAGGCGAAAATCTTCTGGCTCGGCCCTTCGGGTTCCGGCCCGATCTGGTCAAACAGCCCATCCAGCGGCTCACCCGACCAGAACGCACGGTCAAACCCGCCCGCCTCGCCACGCGACCGACGGTATTGCAGAGTCTTTTGCACAATGATCGACCACGACCAGAACGAGGCAAAGATCAACAGGACCATCACCAATTTCACCGTAAGGGTCGCGCGGGCAAACAGCCCCCACATGGAGAAATCAATCCCCTGCGCCAACGCCAGCGTTTCTGATTCCATTATTCCCGCTCTTTTTTCCGGCACCTTGCGGCGCGCACTGCCTCAAAGGCCCTGTTTTCAGGGCTCCATTTGGCGCGAATCTATCGAAGTGCAAAGCGGAAAGCCAGAATTAAGCGTTCAATTGCCTGTGTCTGTCGCAGTTAAGCGAAGTTTTGCTGGCAACCGTCTGGGTTTTCCCGCTGTTGTCATACAAACAGCCGTGACAATGGCGCGGAAAATCAGTTCCTCACCGCGCATCACCTCTTGGGTGAATATCCAGCGCACGGCCCCTTTGGCGGCATGGGTGGTGCGCACCTCCAGCCGGTCCCCGAACCGGGCGGCGCCCAGATAGTCGGCTTCGACCCGTGTAACGACGAACACGATATCCTGTTCCCGCATTTCGCGCTGGTCGAGCCCCAGTTGTTCCACAATATCCGACCGCGCGCGTTCGATGTAGCGCAGATAATTGGCGTAATAGACGATACCCGCCATATCTGTGTCTTCATAAAAGATCCGGACTGGAAACGTGTGGCTCATTAAGGGGTTCCCAGACGGGCGGCCAAACGCAGGGCATGCGACGCATCCTGCGAAACGGCGGGCAGCACCGGATCATAGGCGGCGCGTATAAGGGCGGCGACGTCCGGGTGCAAACTCACTGTCTCCCCTGCGACAGCCAGTGGTGAGCGTTCCTGAAACGCAGTGTCAGACCACAGCAGGATCGACTGTGCGGCCTGCGACAGGGCAACTGTAATCACGGGCACATCGCTCAGATGTTCATCCATCCGTAGAAAGACAAAGCAGGCTTTGATCGCGCCTGCCTCATCAAACCGGAAAAAACGGTACTGATTGGCTTTCACACCTTCCAGCCTTGCCACCAATGGCTCCAGATCAGGCACCAGCTTGTCCATGCCCGGCACCTGCGGCAGTTCGGCCCATTCGCGAAAAAAGAACATCATCAGATTGCTGCCAATTTCAGGGTCGATGTCCGTAATCTCGTGATGTGCCAGCGCCGCCACCATCTCAAGCGCGCCTTTGACCACCCCCAAGGTCGCATCATCGACACCGAACACGACAGGTGCAATCGGCCGCGCCCAGCGTGAAAAAGCGTACTTGCCATCGCCGCGCGTAAACAGTGCCTCTATTTCTTCCGCATCCATTTCATCACTTCCAAACGGTTTCAAACCTCCCCGAAGGGCTAGAATCTCATGTGCGACAGTTCAACCGAACAAATCGCTTTGCGATTTCGGCGGCGTCATGCCCAGATGGAGCCATGCCTTCTGCGCCAACATCCTGCCGCGCGGTGTCCGCTGGATCAATCCTTGCTGCAACAGAAAAGGCTCGATGACCTCTTCCAGCGCATCGCGGCTTTCAGACAGCGCGGCAGACATGGTTTCGATCCCGACAGGCCCGCCCTGATAATTCTCGGCGATCAGGCGCAGGTATCGCCGGTCTGCCCCGTCCAGCCCCAGATGATCCACGCCAAGCCGCGTCAGCGCCATATCCGCCAACTCCCGACTGACAACACCGTCACCCTCGACAACCGCAAAATCCACGACACGGCGCAACAGCCGGCCTGCGATACGGGGCGTACCGCGTGCGCGCTTGGCGATCTCGCGGGCACCGCCCTCATCCGCAGGCGCGCCGAGTTTGCGGGCGTTGCGATCCACGATGATGAACAGCTCGTCCTCCGTATAAAACTGCAACCGGGTGGGAATCCCGAACCGATCGCGCAGCGGTGTGGTCAACAGGCCCATACGCGTGGTCGCCCCGACCAGCGTAAAGGGCTGCAATTCGATCCGTACCGTGCGCGCGGCTGGCCCTTCCCCGATCACCAGATCAAGCTCGAAATCCTCAAGCGCAGGGTACAGCACCTCCTCGACCGCCGGGTTCAGCCGGTGGATTTCGTCGATAAACAAGACATCGCGCGCTTCGAGATTAGTCAGAATCGCCGCGAGATCACCGGCTTTGGCCAGCACCGGGCC
>JBARUV010000134.1:0-11391 GCA_049645905.1 Sulfitobacter sp. | reverse complement strand
CATCTGTCGCGATACAGACGCGCGCGCGCCCGTCGCGCAGAGCTTGCAGGGCATTGGTGCGTTCTGACTGGCTCAACTCTCCGGACAGGGCCACAACCGAGAATCCACGGTTGGTGAACCGTGATGTCAGTCGGGCCACTGCGGCACGGGTGTTGCAAAAAACGATCGCGTTCTTCGCCTCGTAGAACCTCAACACGTTGATAATGGCGTTTTCGGTGTCACGCGGATGCACGGTCAACGCACGGTATTCGATATCAGAGTGCTGCTTGGCCTCGCCCACAGTGGAAATGCGTTTTGCATCCCGCTGGTAGGATTTTGCCAACTTGGCGATGGCGGCTGGCACGGTCGCCGAGAACATCAACGTGCGCCGGTCTTCGGGTGCTTCGCCCAGAATAAATTCAAGGTCCTCACGAAAGCCCAGATCGAGCATTTCATCCGCTTCATCCAGCACCACAGCGCGCAGTGCACCAAGGTCGATGTTGTTGCGCTTGATGTGGTCGCACAGGCGGCCCGGGGTGGCGACAACGATATGTGCACCCCGATCCAGCGCGCGGCGTTCCGTGCGGGTATCCATGCCGCCAACACAGGTTGTCACGACAGCGCCGGTTAATCCGTAGAGCCAGCTGAGCTCGCGGCTCACCTGCATCGCCAGTTCGCGTGTCGGGGCGATAACCAGCGCCAGCGGCGCGCTTGCGGCGCCAAAACGCGTCGCGTCACCCAGCAGGGTGGGTGCGATGGCAAGGCCGAACGCGACTGTCTTGCCGGACCCGGTCTGGGCAGAGACCAGCAGGTCAGCATCATTCAGTGCAGGGTCGGACACGGCCTCCTGCACGGGGGTGAGGGTGTCGTATCCTTGATTCGCAAGGGCATCGGCGACGGTCTGGATCAAGGGAGAATTGTCCTTTTTCGGGGCTGCGGGTAACTATGTAGGCTCCCACGGGCTGGTTTGGGGCGTCGGTAAGGGGTCGCGGGGCGAATGTACATGGGGCATTTAAGGGCCGCTGCGTCCCGATATCGTCAGTTTATGAGTGACTCGCGTAGGAATTCGCGTTAGTGGACTTTGTCCAATGTATGTATTTCGCGTGAAAGTCTGGTTATGAACGACAGTACTGCGGCGGTAGAACGCGCTGAATTGCCACAACGGCGACACCCGCCCGTTAACTCTATCGAAGATGTCATCGTTTTCAAGCTTGCTCGTTTGGTGGGGATCAATGACCGCGCGGGGCATCGGTGGTCCGAGCAGCTTTTTGACCTCAGCCTCAATGAATGGCGGATGCTGGCGCTGGTACAGGCGAATGCACCTGTTCGTGCCGGTGATCTGGCTGAATTGATGCTGATGGACAAGAGCCAGCTAAGCCGTTTGATCCGGTCCCTGTCAAAAAAGCGGCTGATCAAGAGTATGCCGGACAAGGATGACGCCCGCGCCATTGTCATTGAGGTGACCAGCAAGGGTCAGATGCTGTACGAAGAGGTGATGGCCGAGGTGCTGCGACGCAACGAGCGTGTGCTCGAAGTGTTGAGCCCCGAAGAAGTAGCGCAGTTTGACAGATTGCTGGGTCGGCTGATCCAGCACAACCTCGCTCTGTTGGAAGCCATGCAGCGCGCCGCAGATTAGGATACCGCGTCAGCCCAGGGTGCCATTATTTCGGTTGCGCCGGTGTTTGTTTCCCCGATCCGCCCGACGGCAGAAGGGCAGGCATAATGCAGTGGATAGATTGTGCGCGGGGCAGGCTGAACGTGGGCAAGTCGTTTGGCCAGCGCCGCCTGCACCTCTTCCTCCAGTGTATCATCCACAATTGTTACATCTGCCATGCTCGCATCAATTCGGGGCGCCTTGTCCCATGATCTGCGCGCCTGCATTGGCGGCGATGCGGGATTGCGCCGCGACAATCCCGGTGGAGGAGGTGTGGGCGGGTTTGGAGATCTGCCATGAGGCGTTTTGTTGGTGCATGAAGGTATCCAATGACTTTCTTTGAGGATTTGCAATTCCGGTTGTGAGATCTCGGCCCGGAATCAAGTCGTTGGCGCCAACCCAATGCCAAGTGGTGCCCTCGATTTGTTTCGCCACGTCACCTTTCCTCTCGAAATCCCGCACCTTTTCAGATAGAACAAAAAGTGAACATATGGAGAAATGCATGTCTGCCGATTCCCATTTCGGACAGGTGATCGACCTGTCTGCCAAACGTCTGGTCAAGGGCGTACCTCGCCCCGGCGGGGGCGGCACAGGTGCGACCCCGGATCAGAGCGACGCGGTGCTGCGCGATGTGCTGGCAGAGCGGCCTTTCGACGCCTCTGTTACTGGCTTTGTACTGGCCTGCCTTGGCGAAAGCGCGGCCCCCGTGATGTGGGTGTCCGACCGGATGTCGCGGCGCGAGAACGGGCGGCTGTACGGGCCTGCACTGCGCAATTTCGGCTTCAAGGGCAAGGTGTTGCGGGTCGAAGTCAGCCACCCGCGCGATGTGCTTTGGGCGATGGAGGAAGGCGCGGGCTGTGCTGGATTGTCCGCCGTGGTGGGCGAAATACATGGCGCGCCCGAAGTCTTGAGCTTTACCGCCACCAAGCGGTTGGCAGTCCGTGCAGAAGCGGCACAGGTGCCGGTGTGGCTGATCCGGTCGGGCGATCCCGGTGCGCTGTCTGCGGCGCGCGAACGCTGGCGGATCAGCGCGCTGCCCTCTGCGACGCACCCATACGATTCGCAGGCGCCCGGTGCACCGCTGTGGGAGGTGGATTTGTTTCGTGCCCGCGGGCGCAGCCCCGGTGTCTGGCAGGCGCGCTATGACCCGCGCGCCGCAAACAGGCAGGATCGCCTCGATCTGGTTCCCCGATCTGGCGATGGACCGTTGGCGCAGGATCGTGGCGCAGCAGCGGACGTTGCCGGGGGATGATGTGCCTGTGGTGCTTGCCGCCCCCGGCATCCATGGGCCAGTGGTGCATTGCGTCAGTGTGGCCGCCCGCGGGCTGGGGATCGAGGCCGGGGCGCGGGTGGTCGATGTGCAGGCCATCCACCCCGACCTGCATGTGGAGAACGCCGACCCGCAAGGTGATCAGAAATTGCTGGAACGTGTCGCGGTATGGGCGCGGCGCTGGTGCCCGTGGACGGTGCAGGATGCAGGTGACGGCATTGTGATGGATATCAGCGGGGCAGCCCATCTTTTTGGTGGCGAGGGTATGATGTTACGCGACATGGGGCAGCGGTTCAGGATGCAGGGGTTGAGCGCGCGGCTGGCGATTGCGCCGACGCGGGGTGCTGCACAGATGCTGGCGCGGTTCGGAGCTGCGGGGGTGATTTGTGAAGATAATGACATAGCGCAGATGCTGGCCCCGCTGCCCGTTGCCGCGCTGCGGATTGAGGAAGGCACCGTACGCCTGTTGCACCGTCTGGGCCTCAAGACGCTGGGGGCCTTGATGGATGTGCCGCGTGTGGCGCTGATGCGGCGGTTCGACCGCACCGCAGCCGATCTCAACCCGCTGGTACTGCTGGACCGTGCGTTGGGCCATGTGGCGGACCCGCTGAGTGCGCCGAGGGACGCGCCGGTCTGGCTGGCGCGTGTGCGTCTACCCGAACCGGTGATTGACCCCGTGCCGCATCTGGATGGGCTGGCGGCGGACCTTTGTGCGCAATTTGCAAAGGCGGAACAGGGTGCGCGGCGATTGCGCCTGACGATTTACCGTGTGGATGGAGAGTGGCGGTCGCGTGACGTTATTCTTGCACGTGCCAGCCGCGAGCCTGCGCATCTGTTGCGGCTGATTACGGGTAAGCTGGACGGGATCGACCCCGGTTTCGGCTTTGATCTGCTGACGCTGGAGGCTTTGCAGGTCGAACCACTGGCCCTGCATCAGGATCATCTGGATGGCGCGCGCGATGCCGGGGCCGATGTGGCAGCACTGCTGGACCGGCTGAGCGCGCGGCTGGGGCCGGACAAGATCAGCTGGTCCGCATGGCGCGAAAGCCATCTGCCCGAACGGATCGAGGCCCGGGTGCCTGCCTTGCGCGGCCAGGGAGGGGATGCCCCTGTGCTGCTGCGCGAACGCCCGCTGCGGCTGTTGGATCCGGCAGAGGAGGTTGCAGTGCTATACGCCGTGCCTGAAGGCCCGCCAGCGCGGTTTCGCTGGCGCCGGGTGGCATTTCTGACGGTGCGGCACGAAGGGCCGGAACGGATTGCGCCAGAGTGGTGGCGTGACCGCCCCGGTACGCGGTTGCGCGATTATTATAAGATCGAAGTGCGGGACGGGCGGCGGTTCTGGCTGTTCCGCGAGGGGATACTGGGGGATGGACGCGGCGGGGATCCACGCTGGTTTGTGCACGGGGTTTTCGGGTGATGCCGGGGACCTGCGCGCTGAAGCGCGGCAGCCCGCCCGCCATCCCGAAAGGGGCAGGCGCTTTGGCGGGCATGTTGCGGAATGTCTGAATGCCCCAGCAGGACGGACATAAACGCCGCACGCTGGAGGAGGAGGACCCGTTTCAGCGCCATGCCCCCGGTCCCTATGTGGAACTGGGCATGGCGAGTTGTTTTTCCTTTCTCAGGGCGGCGTCAGATGCCGTTGATTTAACGGCAACCGCCAATCTGCAGGGCTATCACGCAATGGGTATTGCTGATCACAACACGCTGGCGGGTGTGGTGCGTGTGCATACGGAGGCGAAGAAGGCCAAGGTGCATCCTTTGATCGGTGCGCGTCTGGTGTTGATGTGCGGGGCGGAACTGCTGGCCTATCCGCGTGACAGGGACGCTTATGCGCGTCTCTCTACACTGCTTTCAAAAGGCAAGATGGCCGATGTCGACGGTGGCTGGCAGAAAAAAGGCGAGACGCATCTGACGCTTGAAATGCTGCGTGCCCATGCGGAAGGGCTGCACCTGATCGTGATGCCGCCGGAAAACCTGGATATATTCGAGGCGGGCCTGCCGCGGTTGATCAAGGCGCTGCCGGAGATGCGCCATATCGGGGCGGCATATCTTTATCGTGGCGATGACGTGGCGCGCATTCATCGGCTGGATGCCACTGCACGGGCCAACGGGCTGGGGATATTGGCAACCAATGATGTGTTATATCATGCACCCAGACAGCGGCCTTTGCAGGATGTAATGACCTGCATCCGGCAAGGCGTGACAATTGATCAGGCGGGTTTCCGGCTGGAGGCGAATGCGGAACGCCATCTAAAACCCGCCTCAGAGATGTGTCGCCTGTTTGCCAGATGGCCCCATGCGATTGCCGCTACACGCACGGTGGCGGATGATATCGCGTTCTCGCTGGATGATCTCAAATATGAATACCCGCACGAGATCGAACCCGAGGGGCGTACAGCACAGGAGGAGTTGGAGCGTCTGACGTGGGAAGGCGCGCACAGACGCTATCCCGACGCGATACCGGGCGATATCATGGCACTGATCAAGAAGGAGTTCGCGCTGATCCGCTCCAAAAAGATCGCGCGGTACTTTCTGACTATCCATGACATCGTACGGTTTGCCCGTGAGGAAGCGGAACCGCCGATCCTGTGTCAGGGGCGCGGGTCGGCGGCCAATTCGGCGGTGTGTTTCTGCTTGGGCGTCACCTCGGTTGATCCCGCGGAACATGACGTCTTGTTTGAACGCTTCCTGTCCGAGGACCGTGACGAGCCGCCCGATATCGACGTCGATTTTGAACACGAGCGGCGCGAAGAGGTAATCCAGTACATGTACGACAAATACGGACGGGACCGGGCGGGGCTCTGTGCCACGGTCATCCATTACCGCCCGCGTTCCGCCATTCGCGAGGTCGGCAAGGTGATGGGGCTGAGCGAAGATGTAACCAGCAAACTGGCCAGCATGGTCTGGGGCAGTTTTGAGGCGGATGTACGCGACGAGCGGGTCAGGGAGGCAGGCATGGATATGTCCGACCCCTACCTGCGCCGTGTTATTACGCTGGCGCGGCAGATGACCGGCATGCCGCGCCACCTGAGCCAGCATGTCGGCGGGTTTATCCTGACCGAGCGGCCCCTGACGCAGATGGTGCCGATTGGAAACGGGGCCATGCCGGAGCGGTCGTTTATCGAGTGGGATAAGGACGATATCGACGCTTTGGGCATCTTCAAGGTCGATATTCTTGCGCTGGGGATGCTGACCTGCATCGCCAAGTGCTTTGACTTGTTACGGGCGCACGAAGCCGTGGATTATGAACTGGCCACCGTACCGCAGGACGATGCGTCGACCTATGATATGTTGTGTGCAGGCGATAGTTTGGGGGTGTTTCAGGTCGAAAGCCGCGCGCAGATGGCGATGCTGCCCAAGCTGCGTCCACGGGTGTTCTATGATCTGGTGATCGAGGTGGCCATTGTGCGGCCCGGCCCCATTCAGGGCGATATGGTGCATCCGTTTTTACGCCGCCGCCAGCGGATCGAGGGGGTCAGCTATCCCGCACCGGGGCCGGAGCATCCGCAGGACGAGTTGCTCAGGATTTTGGGGCGCACGCTGGGCGTTCCCATCTTTCAGGAGCAGGCGATGAAGATCGCCATTGATGCGGCCAAGTTTTCGCCCAAAGAGGCGAATGAGTTGCGCAAGGCGATGGCCACGTTCCGCTCGCGCGGGACGATCGAGACCTTGCAGAACAAAATGGTCGGGCGGATGGTCGAGCGGGGGTATGACCCCCATTTTGCACAGCGCTGTTTTGACCAGATCAAGGGGTTCGGGGAATATGGCTTTCCCGAAAGCCATGCGGCGAGCTTTGCCAAGCTGGTTTATGTGTCGTCATGGATGAAATGTCATTATCCGGCGGCGTTCGCCTGTGCGTTGCTCAACAGCCAGCCGATGGGGTTTTATGCGCCTGCGCAGATTGTGCGGGATGCGCGCGAGCATGGGGTGGAGGTTCGCGGGGTCGATGTGGATTTCTCTGATTGGGATTGCACGCTGGAGCCTTGTGGAGACGGCTTTGCACTGCGGCTGGGAATGCGGCAGGTGGACGGGATGCGCGCAGAGGCGGCGCATCGCATTGTCGCCGCACGGGACATGCCATTTGCGGATGTGGCCGAGCTGAAGGAACGCGCAAAACTGGATCGTGGTACCGTGCGGCGGCTGGCGGCGGCGGATGCGATGCGGAACATGGGGATCGACCGGCGTCAGGCGTTATGGCAGGCGCAGGCGTTGAAAGACGCGCCAGACCTGCCGATCTTTGCCCATGCCGAGGCAGGCGACGAGGGCGCGGAACCTGCCGTTGCCCTGCCCGCGATGCCACAGGCCGAACATGTTGTGGCAGACTACCAAACGCTGCGATTGTCGCTCAAGCAGCATCCACTTGCGTTCTTTCGCCACAGCCTGCGCAGCCAGGGGTTTTCCTGTACAGACCAGCTGCCCGGTATGTGGCACGGGGAGAAGGTGTCACTGGCGGGGCTGGTTCTGGTGCGCCAGAAACCCGGATCGGCCAAGGGTGTCTGCTTTATCACGCTGGAGGATGAGGCGGGTGTCGCCAATCTGGTGATCTGGCCCAAACTGTTCGAGATCTATCGCAGGGTTATCATGTCTGCGCGGCTGCTCGTGGTGCATGGCAGGGTGCAAAGTGACGGACGGGTTATTCATGTGGTGGCGGACCGGTTGGAAAACCGGACAGACCGTTTGGATACACTTGCCGAGGACCGTGTGCCAGCAACCACCGTGCGCGGGGATCATCCGACACATCCCATTCCGGGGCAGGTATCCCCGCGCAAACATCCCAGAGACGTGCGGGTGATTCCAAAGTCGCGTGATTTTCATTAGCCGTGCCTAGGCGGCGCTGTTAGGAGAAAAGGCAACCTAAAGATTGTATTCGATTTATTGTGGTGGATGATGGCTTTGCCCTCAAACCCGCATGGGATTCAGGGTCAAAAGAAAAGGGTCTATGTTGAGAAACGATGTGCCATTCACGCGCGATCTGGTGCTTGTCGGCGGCGGGCATGCCCATGCGCTGGTATTGCGTGCCTGGGGGATGGACCCGCTGCCCGGCGCGCGGGTAACGGTGATAAACCCCGGCCCGACTGCACCCTATACCGGCATGTTGCCCGGCCATGTTGCCGGACACTACGGGCGTGATGATCTGGAGATTGATCTGGTTGCGCTGTGCCAGCACGCGGGCGCGCGGCTGATTGTTGATCGCGCTGTAGGATTTGAGCGGACGCGCAAAGAGGTGTTGTTGGCGCGGCGCGGGCCTGTCGCCTATGACGTTGCCTCGATTGATATCGGTATTACCGCCCGGATGGATCTGGAGGGTTTTGAAGAACACGCCATCGGGGCCAAGCCGCTGGATGCTTACGCAGCGCGTTGGCGTCGTTTTCTGGAACAGGTCTCCAGCGGTGAGAGATCCGCGCAGGTGGCGGTGATCGGCGGCGGGGTTGCGGGATGCGAACTGGCCATGGCAATGAGTCACGCCATGCCTGCGGGCGCAGAGGTCACGGTGATAGAAGCGGGGCCGCAAATATCCGGTGTCGGGAACAAAGCCCGCGCACTGCTGCTAGCAGAAATGTCAGCGTTGGGTGTGGTGATCCGCTATGGCGCAAAAGTCGTAAAGATCGAGGCACAGCGCGTTATGCTGGAAGCGCAGGAACCCGTGCCCGCGGCCTTGTGTGTCGGGGCCGCCGGCGCGTTTCCACACGCATGGTTACAGGACACGGATTTACCCCTCAAGGACGGGTTCATAGAGGTCGGCCCCGATCTGGGAGTACTGGGTGACACGCATCTGTTTGCCGTGGGCGATTGCGCGCATATGGGGTTTGCCCCCCGCCCCAAAGCGGGTGTGTTTGCGGTACGCGCCGCACCTGTGTTGCATCGCAATCTCCGCGCCGCGTTGGCCGGCGGGGTACGAAAACCATTTGCGCCGCAAAAAGACTACCTCAAGCTGATTTCGCTTGGACGCAAATCTGCCATGGCAGAGAAATTCGGGCTGGCTTTCAAGGGGCCGCTGCTGTGGCGTTGGAAGGACCGCATAGATCGTGCGTTCATGGAGAGGTTAAGCGATCTGCCGGTGATGGCGCGCGCGCGCGCTAAAGGCGCCGCCGCGCTGGGTGTGCGGGAGATATTGGCCGACAAGCTCCTGTGTGGCGGATGTGGGGCCAAGGTCGGGAGCGGCGTGCTGGGCGGCGTTCTGGCGGCTTTGCCAAAACCGCAGGGCGAAGTCGTTGCGGGAGCCGGGGATGATGCGGCCATTCTGCGTACCGCAGGGGGCGGATTTCAGGTGATCAGCACGGATCATCTGCGTGGGTTTATTGCTGATCCTGCGCTGATGGCGCGCATAGCGGCAGTGCATGCGTTGGGCGATGTCTGGGCGATGGGAGCGACACCACAGATTGCGCTGGCCTCCTACATTCTGCCACAGATGTCGGCGGGTTTGCAGACACGTACGCTGGCTGAGATCAGCGACGCTGTGGCACAGGTGTTTCAGGTTGCCGGTGCGCAGGTGGTCGGCGGACATACCACGATGGGTGCGGAGCTGACCATCGGGTTCACGGTAACCGGAACACGTGCGCAGATGCCGATCACGGTGGCGGGGGGCAAGGCGGGAGATGCACTGATCCTGACGCGGCCAATCGGGTCCGGGGTGATCATGGCGGCGCATATGCATGGCATCGCGGGAGGGCGCGACGTTACAAATGCGTTGCAGGTCATGGCGACACCACAGCATGTCGAGGCTGCGATATTGGGCGATGCCAATGCAATGACGGACGTGACCGGGTTTGGCCTTGCCGGACATGTGCAGGCACTCGCGCGAGCGTCGCATGTAGATGCGGTGCTGCGTCTGGCGGATATCCCTTTCTATGACGGTGCGCGGGCATTATCGGACAAAGGTGTCGCGTCCTCGCTGATGCCTGCAAACCGGGCAGATGCGGCAGTGGAGGGCGTGGCCGATCCGCTGTTGTTTGACCCCCAGACGGCAGGTGGATTGTTGGCGGCAATACCGCAAGAATTGGTTGATACCGTGCTAAGGGCGCTTGCCGACAAAGGATGCAGGGGCCACGTCATTGGCTCACTTGAGACCGGCAGCGGGACAGTGCGTGTTAGCTGAAGGCCGCGATCATCTGTGCGGCCGTTTCGGTCAGCGTAGCTTCGGTCAGATCATCCAATTCAAATCGCCTTTTTGGTGCGATTGCCTGATCTGCAGATTTGGCATAGCGCGGATCATAGTGTGACCGGATCAGCTCTGCGGCCAATGTCGGCCACTCTTTGGCGTCGGCCAGCACCTGCCAATTCTTGATCGTTTCGCCCGCATGATAAGGGCGCAATTTGTCAATCCGTTGTGCCAGAACATCGCGACTTTGGGTCAGGTCACCGTAGGTCCGGCACAGATAAGTGGCGCGGGCCGTAAGGGGGGCTGAAACTTCAACGCGTGGGGAAGTCTGCATGGCCATCCAGAGGGACGGTGGCAGGATGATGCCACCGATCTTGCTGCTTTCGGCCTCAACCCAGGTTATTTGGTGAGGGTCCAGCCTGCGCAATTGTGCTGCCAGACGTGATTCAAACATTTTCTGCGCAGGCTGGGGTTGATCCGTTGCGCCAAAAAGGGAGCCACGGTGATGTGCCAGCCCCTCCAGATCAAGCATCTGCGCACCCTGCTTTGAGAGCTGATGCAACAGCTCGGTTTTAGCGGTGCCTGTCCCGCCTTCAATCAGGATCAGACGGTGGGGCAGCGGTGTTTCATACAGTGACTGCGCAATCAGGCGGCGGTAACTGCGATACCCACCTTGCAGCAACTGCACGCGCCAGCCGACCTGGCCGAGGATTGTCGCAAAGGCACCGGAACGTTGACCACCCCGCCAGCAATAAACCAGTGGTTGCCAGTCGCCCATTTTGTCCGCCAGAGGCCCTTGCAGGTGCAGGGCCGTATTCTGCGCGACCAGAGCGCCACCGATCTTGCGCGCTTTGAACGGACTTTGCGCATAGATCGTACCGACCTCGGCGCGTTGTTCGTCGTTTAGCACAGGCAGGTTGATTGCGCCGGGCAGATGATCCTCTGCAAATTCGACGGGTGCGCGCACGTCAATGATCGTGTCCACGCCGAGGTTGGACAGGTCATCTTCGGATGTAAGCGTGCGCGGTGTCATCAACAGCCTGAGCAAAGGGTCGCCCTGCTATTGCAGGCAAAGGCGGCCGCGTAAAGGCGAGGTGGGGCAGGCACCTCGCCGCAGTCGTTTTCACCCGCTTAGAAGTTAAGCGAGATGTCGCGGTGCACAGCGTTACACGTCGCCATATAAAGCGCCTGTTCGCGGTTCAGACGATCCTGGCTACGCAAGCCCAGCGTGCCACGAATGCCCTCGATATAGGCGGTCAGTTGTGGGCGCAAAGCGGCGTCTGCATCGGCGCGCCATGTGGCCTGCGCCTCGTATTCATCCAGCGCCTTGTCGTATTCCGCGAGTGCCGCCACCCGGTCAGGGTTCCGCTTGTCCTTGAGCGCGCGTTC
>JBARUV010000133.1:0-3157 GCA_049645905.1 Sulfitobacter sp. | reverse complement strand
CGCGCGACTGGGTGATGATGAAACTGCCCCTGCGCGTGACCTATGACACGGATGTGGAAAAGGTCCGCAAACTGATCAAGAAGCTTGGTCAGGAACTGTTGAATGATCCGGTCATCGGCGAGAATTTCATCCAGCCGCTCAAATCTCAGGGGGTGATCGAAATGCAGGATTCCGCAATGATTATCCGGGTCAAGTTCATGACCAAACCGGGGGATCAGTGGCTGGTGCGTAAAAAGGTCTACGAGGATATCCGCGAGCTGTTCGAACGGGAGGGCATCAAATTTGCCCATCGCGAGGTCACGGTGCGTCTGGCCGAAGGGAATGCGGATCATCTGACCGAAGAACAAAAGCGCAAAGTCGCAGCCGCGGCGCATGCCTCATTGGAGGAAGATATGCTGGAAGGCGGCGTTGAGGACGAAGGCGATGATCGCTAGTTGAAATCACGGCGCTGCCCGCTAACTCGTACCGAGATATAACAGGAGGTCACCATGACACAGACACGCAGAACATTTCTTGCCACTTCGGCTGCCGCTGCTGGCACCATCACCTTGCTGCCTTTTGGCGCAATGGCGGATGCCCATACCAGCAACAGCTTTGAAACCACCAGTGGCCCCGTAACGGTGCACCCCATTGCGCATGCATCATTCGTGATGGAAACACCGGCCGGCACCATTTACGTCGATCCGGTTGGCGAAGCGGCACTTTATGCTGATCTTCCCCAACCGGACCTTATTCTGGTCACCCATGAACACGGGGACCACTATGATGAGGCCACATTGACCGCGCTTGCGGTGGACAACACACAGATCCTGACCAACCCCGGCGTTTATGCAAAACTCTCCGATGGGCTGAAGGCTAAGGCCAACGAGGTTGCCAATGGCGAAACAGCCGAATTCGCAACTGTCAATGTGGAGGCAATCCCTGCCTACAACCTTACGGAAGAGCGTAAGAATTTCCATCCGCAGGGCCGTGATAACGGCTATATTCTGAACTTTGATGGTCTGCGGGTCTATATTTCCGGCGACACCGAAGACATCCCGGAAATGCGCGGCCTAGAAAACATTGATGTGGCGTTCGTCTGTATGAACCTGCCCTTCACAATGGACGCCAATGCCGCCGCTTCAGCGGTATCGGAATTCGCACCCAAGTATGTCTATCCCTATCACTACCAAGGCAGAGACGGCGGCACGCAAGACCCGGAAGCTTTTGCCAAGATGGTATCCGGCGACACAGAAGTAAAATTCGCCCCCTGGTACGGTTGAATGATCCCGGATGCCTGATCGGCATCCAACTGAAGGGCGGGGGAATTCCTCCGCCCTTTTTTCTGCGCATCAGCCTTTGTACGGATCCAGCGACGCGCGCAATCCGTCGCCAAGGAAGTTGAATGCCAGAACCACGACGATGATCGGCAACATCGGAATAGCCGTCCACCAATAGATTTCAATGCTGGCGAGGTTTTGTGCATCATTGAGCATCACACCCCAGCTGACTGCGGGCGCACGCAAACCCAGCCCAAGAAAGCTGAGCGCGGTTTCGCCAAGGATCATTGCGGGGATCGACAGCGTCGCACTGGCAATAAGATGCGACATGAAGTTGGGCAGCAGGTGCCGGCGGATCACGCGGGCCGGCCTTGCGCCCATCATTTCAGCGGCCTTGACGTATTCCTCTTCGCGCAGGGACAGGAATTTGGACCGCACCGCGCGCGCCAGTCCCGGCCAATCCAGAATGCCAAGGATGATCGAGATGATAAAAAACACTGCGACAGGCCCCCAGTTAGAAGGCACCGCCGCCGAAAGCGCCAGCCACAACGGCAGTTCGGGCAGGCTGCGGAGAATTTCAATGACGCGGTTCACCACCCAGTCCGTGCGTCCGCCGAAATAACCCGCCATGGCGCCGAACGTAATACCAAGCAGGAACGACACTGTGATCCCGATAATACCAACTGTCAGCGACAATTGCGCACCATACAGGATCCGGCTGAACACATCACGGCCCAACCTGTCAGAGCCCCACAGGAACACCGTCGCCCCATCTGGCGCGCAGAACAGATGGGTATCCGACGGGATCAGGCCAAACAGGTTGTATTGCTTGCCTTCGCAGAAAAATTCGAGCGGCGCGGGGGCGGTTTCATCGGTGGTGTAGGCCCAGCGGAAATTTTCGAGATCGGCAGTTGCGGTGATGGGATAGACATACGGGCCGACAAACTTGCCTTCGTGCCAGAGATTCACACTTTGTGGCGGAGCATAAAGGTAGTCCGCACTACGTTCATTTGGCGTATAGGGCGAAATGAGACCCGCGACCGGCAAGATCAGATAGCAGGTGAGCAGGAAAATGCCCGATATCAGCGCCAGCTTGTGCCTGCGAAACTTGCGCCACGTCAGGCGCCATGCGGGTGCGTCCATTTCGGAGCGTTCTGCCGCACTGATGTCGGTCTCGTCCAGCCATGGATCGGTATCGACAAAGCGGTTGTCAGGCTGAATACCACTCATGTCCCGCGCCCCCCGTACCGGATACGCGGATCTAGCAGGACCAGCAGCATGTCAGAAATCATCGTGCCGATCAGCGTCAGCAGGGCTACGAACATCAGCACGAAACCGGCGAGAAACTGATCCTGCGACTTGAGCGCAGTCAACAGGTAGGGTCCAATCGTTTGCAAACCCAACACGACTGACACGAGGACTGAGCCTGAAATCATTGACGGCAGCAGATTGCCGATGTCGGCGACAAAAGGGTTGAACGCCATGCGCAGCGGGTATTTGGCCAGCAGACGCGCCGGGGCCATCCCCTTGGCCTTGGCGGTTTCGACATAAGGTTTGCTGAGTTCATCCAGCATATTCGCGCGCAACCGCTGCATCATCGCCGCCGCCCCCGACGTACCGATCACAAAGGTCGGTACGATCATATGCAAAAGGATGGATTTCACCTTGAGCCACGACATCGGCTCCCCTTCGTACACCGGGTCCATCAGCCCGCCGATTGGCAGGTCGAAGTATTTGTTTCCATAGTAGAACAGCATCAACGCCAACAGAAAATTGGGGGTGGCAAGGCCCAGGTAGCCAACAAAACCTGCGGTGTAATCCACCCAGGTCTCTGATTTTGCGGCGGCCAGAACACCCAGCGGCAACGCGACCAAATAGACAAACAGCACAGCCGCCAG
>JBARUV010000132.1:0-12892 GCA_049645905.1 Sulfitobacter sp. | reverse complement strand
ACAACGCCAGCAGGCCACCAACGAGCATTTCGGTCACTGCGTAAAGACCGGTATCAAAAGGCGCGGTTTCGTCGCCGGTCAGGGGAAAGGGCGCGTTTTGCCACACTGCGTCCAGCGCGCCGCGATCCCGTAACAGCAGGGCATGCGCCGCCGCATCGCCTATCGCGCCGATGCCAATTTGCAGGGTGCCGCCATCCTTGATCAGCCGCGAGACATGTAGAGCGATGGCATGCTGGGCGTCTGACGCGGGGCGACGCACGGCGGAAAACAGATCGAACCGGGCAGGCGGATCCAGCAACATCGCAAGGTCGTTCCCCGCGATTTCTGCGGGGCCGGCCATGAAGGGCAGATTGTCGTTCACCTCGCCCACGGCGATAAAATCCAGGGCACCGGTGCGGCGTAAGGCGAACAGATCTGCGGAAATATCCGCATTGCACGACAGGCTGAAACGATCACCGTCACGCGGCATAAGCTGCGAAAGCACATTGGGATTCCGGGCGATCAGCACATCACGGGCATGGGTAAAATTGGCAGAAATATAGTGTCGCTGCGCGTATTCATTGCCCAGCCATGACCCTGCCTGAAAGAAAAATTCGGAAACCGAAATGTTGGCGGGCAGGTTGTCTGCCCGGATCATCCGGGCGTAATCCAGAACAGGGTAGTCGCCAAACAGACGGTCCATTGCCGGGCCAAGGAACCGCTTTTCCATATCGGAGTCGGGCCGGGGCCGTTCCAGTGTCAGCGCGGTAAAGATCGACAAACTCAGCGTTGGATCTTTGCGCGCGGCGCGTGTCAGGGCGTTGACCAGCGTGACCGGTTTGCCAAGTCCGAGCGGCAAAGCCAGCCGCACCTCACCTTCTGTCGCGTCAAAGATGGCACGCGCCATCGCGTCTGCATCACGAAAGGTCCGGGGCCCCTCAGTCAAGGTCGCGCCACCCTGCGTCCGGTGCAAAGCGGGGGCCGTGTGCGGCTTCCAGCTCCTCCAGACGCGCGATGATGTCGTCGATGCCACGGCTGCGGGCATACTGCATCGGTCCGCCCCTAAAGGGCGCCCATCCGGTGGCAAATACCATGGCGCCGTCTATTTGATCTTCGCTTTGCGCCACATTCTTGCGCAGCACTTCGACGCAGGCGTTCAACATCGGCAGGATCAGCCGGTCGGTCAGGTCGTCCGGCAGGTCACCCTCGACATTGGGGTGCGGCGTGCCGTCAGACCAATCGTAAAATCCCATGCCGGTTTTTTTGCCCAGTTCGCCCGCTTCTACCTTGTCGCGCAGCGTGGAGGATATTTCCGCCATCGGCGTGTCCAGATTTCCGCGCAGCGATTCTGCGACATGCAGGCCAATATCCAACCCGACCTGATCGGCCAGCGTCACAGGCCCCATCGGCATCCCGAACCGCAGTGCGGCGGTATCGATCACCTCTTTGGACAGGCCTTCTTCCATCAGAACCATCGCTTCCATCAGATACGGTGTCAGCGCACGGTTGACGACAAAACCGGGATAGTCACCGACCTGTGCGGGCAATTTGCCAATCGCGCCGCAGAATGCGGCCAGCCGGCGCATGGTCTTGTCGTTCGTTGCCTTGCCGCGCACGACTTCGACCAGATCGATCTTTGACACGGGATTAAAGAAATGCAGCCCTGCAAAGCGGGACTTGGCCGGGGCAGCGGTGGCCAGCGCGTCCACGGACAGGCTTGAGGTATTGGAGGCAAGGATCGCGCCGTTTTTCATGCGCCCCTTGAGTCCGGCATAGATTTTTTCCTTCAGCTCCAGCCGCTCGGGGGCGGCTTCGATGATCAGGTCGGCGCGCGCGATGCCATAACTTTTGGGGTCGGGTATCAGACGGTCCAGCGCATCGCGGGTCTGGATTTTGCTCAGGTGTTGGTCCTTGCAAATCTCTGTTGCCTGTTTGAGCGCGCGGCCCAGCGGTTCTGTCTCCAGATCACCAAGGGTGACTGTTTTTCCCTTGATCGCGGCCATTACCGCGATTTCAGCACCCATAGCGCCTGCACCAATGACGTGGACATGGGCAATGCCGTCGTCGTTTCCGGTGGTGTTCTTGAGTTTCTGGCGTAGAAAAAATACGCGGCGCAGGTTTTTCGAGGTATCGGATTTCAACAACGTGGCAAAGGATTGAATCTCGCCCTGCTGCATCGCGCGACGGTCTGACCCGTGTTCTTCCCACAGTTTGATCAGGGCGTGGGGTGCGGGATAGTGGCTCTTGGGCGCTTTTGTTTCGGTCTGGCTGCGCATCTGGCGGGCGATCAGGCCGCGGGCCTGTTCAAGCCCCAGTGCGCGGGCCTTCAGACCCTGTTCGTGTTTTTCGATCTTGCCCGCAACGGCGGCGCTCACGGCGGCGGCGACATGGCGTTCCTCGACCACCGCATTGGCAATCCCGAGCGATTTCGCGCGGGTGGTATGCGCGGTTTTGCCGGTCAGCATCATTGTCATTGCTTCGGTCGGATCAATCAGCGCGGGCAGACGGAAGGTGCCGCCAAGGCCGGGATGCAGGCCCAGCTGCACCTCGGGAAAGCCAAAGCTGGCCCCCTCGACTGCAATGCGATAATCACAGGCCAGTGCCAATTCAAACCCCGCGCCAAGGGCGGCACCATGCACCACGCAGATTGTCGGACAGCTCAGCGCCTCGATCCGGTCCAGCACATCATGACCCTGCCGCAGCAGATCGTCAGCGCCATCATCGGACATTGTGTCAAAGCCGGTCATGTCCGCGCCGGCGGCAAATCCGGCGTGCTTGGCCGAGCGGATCACCAGCGCTGCGGGCAGATCGGCCTCGGCCGCGGTGATATGCGTTTCAAGCTCGCGGATCACGTCCTCGGATATGGTGTTGGTGCCGGTATCCTGTTTGTCCAGCACCAGCCACAAGACACCGTTGTCGTCCCTGCCTGTGCGCCAGTTGCCGGACCTCGCGTCAGCCGCGCCCAGTTCCAGTTTCGTTTTATCCAGATATTCCAGCACAGGTCCTGTCATCACACCGCCTCCAGCAACATCGCGCCGCCCAGACCACCACCGATGCATTCCGTTGCGATGCCCCGTCTGGCACCGCGTTTTTTCATCGCATTGGCCAGATGCAGCACGATCCGGTTGCCACTCGTGCCGACCGGATGACCCAGTGATATCGCGCCGCCATCGACGTTCAGGCGGTCGCGGTCGATGCGCCCGAAGGCAGTTTCGAGCCCCAACACGTCGCGGCAGAATCCGTCATCGGACCATGCGGCAAGGCAGGACAGGACCTGTGCGGCAAAGGCCTCGTTCAATTCCCACAGGTCGATATCCTCAACGCCAAGGTTGTTGCGCTGCGCAATCGGGGTGGATGCCAGCACCGGCCCGAGCCCCATAATTGATGGGTCAAGAGCCGCCCATTCGCTGTCGGTAATCTCGGCAAGCGGCGACAGTTTGTGCTGGTCTACGGCCTGTTCAGAGGCAAGGATGCACCAGCTTGCGCCATCGGTAATCTGGCTGGAGTTGCCAGCCGTCACCTTGCCATAAGGCGGTTCAAACACGGGTTTGGGTTTTGCCAGCCCTTCCATATCGCTGTCCGGGCGCACACCATCATCGTGATCATAAACAGTGCCGTCGCGCGCAAAGGCGGGCATGACCTCATCTTCAAGCGTGCCGTCGTTTTGCGCTGCGGCGAGACGGTGATGGCTTTGCATGGCATAGGCATCTGCGGTTTCGCGATCAATGCCAAAGCGATGCGCCAGCACCTCGGCGGTCTGACCCATAGACAGGGTTGTGATCGGGTCGGTCAACCCGCGCTCCAGGCCGATCACCGGTTTGAAGAACTCGGGCTTGATACCGGCCATGGCGCGGGCCTGATCCAGCGGCCCTTTGGCAGCATTCATCCGCCCGAACCATTCCACCGCCGATTGCCGCAACACCAGCGGCGCATGGCTGAGCGCCTCGGCCCCGCCGGCAAGGATCATCTGATGGCTGCCATCGCGGATATAACGGTAGGCCGTGTCGACACTTTGCATGCCGGAGCCGCAGTTGATCTGCATGGTAAACGCGACCATTGCCTCACCCAGACCGAGCCGCAGGGCGGCGACGCGGGCGGGGTTCATTTCGTCCGCGATCACGTTGACGCAGCCAAGAATGACAAGGTCGAACGCTGTGCGCTCAAAGCTCTGCCGCGTCAGCAGGGGGCGGCCACATTGCACGGCGAGGTCTACCGGCGTGAACGGGCCGGGGCCTTGTCGTGCCTTCAGAAACGGTGTGCGCGCGCCGTCAACGAGGAAAACGCGCTGCTGTTGTCGAGGGTCTGTCATTCGGCGGCCTCCTGCGGCACGGCACCGTGGTCATCGCCGGATTGCGAGGTGTGACCGTGAAAAAGGTCGGCCAGTTCTTTGGGGGTGTAGTCGTCGACAGCAATCACTTGGGCGACCAGATCATTCATAACTGCAATCTCGGCCATTTCGGCGTCGCTCAGGATGCCTGCCTCAAGCGCCTGCTGCGGGGTTTTCCCCACATCGCGCAGCCGCTTCATCAGTGGTTCCATTTCGGTGACCTTGGCAAAGCAGATGTTCAGGATCTGGACCCCGTCGCGGTTACACCCCTCGAAGACACGGCCGGTAATGCGGTCGCGGGTGGCAGAGGGGGCATAGATCAGATCACTGCATTGCGCGACCAGCCGGTCATCGGGACCACGCTGTGTGTCACCCGGCCAGGTCAGAAAGCGCAGAACCCATGCAGCCCAGCGGGCGGGCAGGTTCACGATAACGTCGTCCAGCGCGATCTGGATCCGCTTGAAAGCATCGGCGGCGGCGTAGCGCAGCACCGGCAGGTCCGCCTCCTGACGGCCCTCGTCTTCCCAGCGTTTCAACGCGGCAGACAGAATGTACATCTCGGACAGAATATCCCCCATCCGGCCCGACAGCATTTCCTTGCGTTTCAGCGCGCCGCCCAGTGTCAGAAACAGGAAATCAGCAGTGAGGGCATAGGCGGCCGACCAGCGTGCCAGTTGGCGATAGATCGGCGTCACGGCACCGGCATCGGGGGCGGGTGCGAAACGCCCGCCGGTCAGTGCGCGGCCCCACGCCCGGAACAGGGTTCTGGTGGTGTGCCCCACATGTGCCCAGAATGATTTGTCGAACATGTCCAGCGACGTGTCCGGATCGTCCTCTTGCAATGCCAGCATATTGTCCAGCATGTGCGGATGCGCGCGGATAGATCCTTGGCCAAAGATGATGAGGCTGCGGGTGACGATATTTGCCCCCTCCACAGTGATGCCGATGGGCACAGCACGGTAAAGCGGCAGCAGATAATTTGTTGGCCCGTCGATCACCGCCTTGCCGGAATGGACGTCCATCGCATCATTGAGTGCCTCGCGCATGCGGAAGGTCCCGTGCGCCTTCATGATGGCAGAGATTACGGACAAGGCGCGGCCCTCGTCGAGGCCTGCACAGGTCAGGTGACGCGCCGCATCCATCGCATAGGCGTCCGCCGCAAGCCGCCCCATGCGGGCCTGCACACCGCCGAATTTGCCGATGGGCAGGTTGAATTGCTGGCGGATACGGGCATAGGCCCCGGTGGTGTGGGCGCTGAGCGCAATGGCAGCGCAGCCCATCGACGGCAGCGAAATCCCGCGACCGGCGGCAAGTGCGGACATCAACATCATCCAGCCGCGCCCGGCATATTCCGGGCCACCGATGATGTTTTCCAACGGGATGAAAACGTCTTTGCCGGTGGTCGGTCCGTTCATGAACATCGTGGAGGAGGGCAGGTGGCGTCGTCCGGTCTCAACCCCGTCCAGATCGGTGGGCACCAGCGCGCAGGTGATACCGATGTCCGGGGTGTCACCCAGCAATCCATCGGGGTCGCGCAGTTTGAATGCCAGCCCCAGCACCGTGCAGACCGGGGCGAGGGTGATGTACCGCTTTGCCCAGTTCAGGCGGATGCCCAGCACCTCTTTTCCGTCCCAATTGCCTTTGCAGATCACCCCCTCGTCGATCATGGCGGAGGCGTCCGAGCCTGCCTCGGCGCTGGTCAGGCCAAAAGCGGGCAATTCGCGTCCGTCGGCAAGACGGGGCAACCAGTGGTCCTTTTGTGCCTCGGTGCCGAACTGGTGCAGCAACTCACCCGGCCCCAGTGAATTCGGGACCATAACGGTGACCGCCGCCGCAACCGAGCGGGTCGAGATAAACCGCACGACCTCGGAATGGGCAAAGGCGGAAAATTCCAGCCCGCCGTGAGATTTGGGAATGATCATCCCGAAGAACTTCTTGTCACGCAGGAATTGCCAGACCTCTTGCGGCAGATCGCCGTCCTCGTGGTTGATCTTCCAGTCGTCGATCATGGTGCAGAGATCCTGACAGGGTCCGTCAAAAAACGCCTGTTCCTCGGCGCTCAGCACCGGCGGCTTGATCGCGCGCAGTTTTGACCAGTCGGGATTGCCGGAAAACAGCTCCGCTTCCCACCAGACCTCGCCAGCGGTCAACGCCTCGCTTTCGGTCTGGGAAAGCGCAGGCAGCGCCCCTTTGGCCCATGTGTGTATCGGCTTGGTGATATAGTCTCTTCGAAACGCGCTCATGATTGTGCCCCCACAATCCTAACATCCGGTCGCGGCCTTGGTTCCTTACGACGGGTTCACGGAGTCTTTATCAGGCGCATAATGCGCTGACGCGATTGGGGAATACTGTGGAAAAAATCTGGCGGCTTCGGCCTGCTGCGTCGCCAGAAGTGTCTTTCTTCGCTCGATATCCGATCAGGAGCGGTTCATCAGGTTCCTCAGAATGAGCCGCCGAAATTGACCTGAAAACTGAACGCGCCCTCGGCGGGAAGATTCTGATGGGTTGAGGGAAGAGCGGCCTTCCCATGAGATACCCGTGCGCTCACTCCCGGCAGAAACGGGATTGGAATATCTGTGCCATTGAGGGGCCCCAGAATGATCCCCCCGACAACGCCTGACCCGACAACAAGGACAGCGGCGGTTCCCATTCCAACGCGACCGCCTGTGCTCGCGTTGTCCCAGATGGAGGTGCCAAACCTCTCCAGATCCGTCAGGCGCGCATCGAGATATTCCCGCACACAGGGGGTCCGGTAGATCGCTGACATGACGTCCCCGACGCTTCCGGCCCGCGGGGTTGCGGGACCTGCGCCGGGCGCGGACCAGGAACACTGGCCACCTACAACTGGAACGTTGCTGGCGTTTCGATCCAGAACATACCAGTCAGGATTGAACCACACGCGCCGCAGCGCAGGTGAAATGCGCGCAGCCCGCAAGTCTTCGGCAATACTCTGAAATTCCGGGCTCAGCTGAAGATTGAAATTCCCCAGCGACAAACCGCGTGGGCGTCTGAGAGAAGACCCAAGTTCGGGAACAGTCAATTGAAAATCGCTCATGAAAATATCCTTTGGACACCGCAGGAAATACTGCGACCTGTGCTACAATGGATTAATTATAGCGGAAATTCGTCGAATTTTCTACGTCGATTAGCGGTCACCCCGCTGTCCGTGGTGATTTTGAGCGGGTGTTCGCTAACGCTTGCGATCAGGCCGCTGCACGCATCAAGCGCGCAAGGATTGCGTCGATCGAACAGCGTGCGGGCAGGGTGCCGAATGTGCCGCGATAACTGCCCGCCAGCCGGGAGGCGCAAAAAGCCTGTGCGACATCCGCATCGCCATACCGCGTGAGCAGAGCGCCCTGCCAGACCAGCGCCATTTGCTCGGTAATGATCCGCATCCGGCCTTCGATGCCTTTTTGATCTGCGATTGCGTCCTTGAGACCGTCGAGGGCGCGATCAAGGTTGCCGTCACTGCCGCGCGCCTGATCCAGTTCTGCAAACAATACCGGCATGGCCTGCGGTTCGTGGTGAAAGGCGCGCAGCACATCCAGCGCCATGATATTGCCCGACCCTTCCCAAATGCCATTCAGCGGTGCCTCACGGTAAAGCCGTGGCATGATGCTTTCCTCAATATAGCCTGACCCGCCGTGACATTCGAGCGCTTCGGCGACCAGTGCGGGCGCGCGTTTGCAGTTCCAGTATTTCGCAACTGCGGTACCGATACGGGCCAGCATCGCCTCTGACGGGTCGCGCGCGGCCCTGTCCATTGCCCGTGCAACGCGCAAAGACAGCGCCAGCGCCGCTTCCACTTCAACCGCCATATCGGCCAGAACCGCGCGCATCAGGGGTTGGTCAATCAATTGCTTGCCAAACGCACTGCGATGTCCGGTAAAGTGCAGGGCTTGCACCAGCGCCTGCCGCATCAGTCCGACCGAGGATGCCGCACAGCACAGCCGGTTCGCCGCCACCATGTCAATGATCGTTCTTATGCCGCGCCCTTCCTCCCCGACCATCTGTCCCCAGGTGTTGGTAAATTCCATCTCGACCGACGCGTTGGAGCGATTGCCCAGCTTATCCTTGATGCGCTGGATGTTGAGCGCGTTGCGTTTCCCGTCTGGGCGCCAGCGCGGCACGAGAAAACACGAGATGTCCTGCTCTGCGGTTTTGGCCAGCACCAGAAAGGCATCGCACATCGGAGCCGAGCAAAAGAACTTGTGCCCGCTCAGCGCATAACCCGCGCCAATGCCTTTTGCGTTTGCCACCGGAACCGCTGCCGTGGAAATTGCGCGTACGTCCGACCCACCCTGCTTTTCCGTCATGAACATGCCGAACAGGGCGCCCGATTTTTCCGCGGCGGGAATATCGCGCGCGTCATATTGCGTGGACAGGATGCGCGGCAGCCACTCCTCGGCCAGCTCCGGTGTCGTGCGCAGGCTTGGCACCACCGAATAGGTCATCGACATCGGACACATTGCGCCGCCTTCGGGCTGGCTGAACATATAGGTCAGCACCGCCATCCCGACATGACCGCCTTTGCCTTCGTTTGCCCATGCGAAATTGTGGGTCCGGTGGGACACCGCCAGTGCCATCAGATCGTGATAGGCCGGGTGGAATTCCACCTGATTGATCCGCATCCCGTAGCGATCAAAAGCGCGCAGTTCGGGGCTATGCCGATTGGCCTGATCGGCGAGATCGAAGGTCGCTGCCGACCCGAAATCGCGGCCGGCCTGTGCCATGGAAACGACGGAGAGATCGCCCCCCATGATGGCGGTCCAATCACGCAATGCGACGTCATCGGCCCATAAATCCTGATCGCCCCGGTGCGGCGGCATGTTGAACACGGTATGCGTCGGCAGGGACGCGATGGGTTCTCTGGGTGTCATGACGGCCCCTCCATACCATGACCGCACCGGCAAAAGCTACTCTGCGGCCAACCGTTCGGCATCCTTGTCGCCATCGCCGTAAAGGTAATCGCGCGTCAATGGCACCGCGTCGCGTTGTCGGGCAAGCTGTATCTGGTACACCAACTGGCGACCGATGCGGAAGGAAAGCTCCGACGCGACGAGATAATAGCGCCACATCCGGCTGAACCGCGCGTCATAAAGCGTCTCGACCTCATCGATGTGATCCTCGAACCGCTTGCGCCAGTGGCGCAGGGTCTCGCCGTAATGCAGCCGCCAGGATTCAATGTCGGTGGGCCACAGGTCTACCCGTTCCACCGCTGTCATCGCTTCGGAGAGCGATGGCACATACCCGCCCGGAAAGATGTACTTTCGGATCCACGGGCTGGTGTTGCCGGGACGTGCGGCGCGACCGATGCTATGCACCAGCGCCACGCCATCTTCGGTCAGAAGGTTGCGGATGGTGCGGAAATAGGTCGGGTATTGCGGCACGCCGACATGCTCGAACATGCCAACGGAAACGATCCGGTCGAACTGGCCTTTGGTCTCCCGGTAGTCGGCCAGCTGAAAGGTGACACGGTCACTCAGCCCCTCGCGCTTGGCCCTTTCGGTCGCGTAGGCATATTGCTCCTCGGACAAGGTAATACCTTGCACCGTGACGTTGTAATCGCGCGCCAGTGTCAGGGCCAGCCCGCCCCAGCCGCACCCGATATCGAGCACCTTCATGCCCGGTTTCAGCAAGAGTTTGTGCGCGATATGCGCTTTCTTTTGCTGTTGAGCCTGTTCGAGCGTGTCGTCCGGATGGCGGAAATAGGCACAGGAATATTGCCGGTCCGTATCGAGAAACGTACTGTAAAGCTCGCCCGACAGATCATAGTGATGGTGCACGTTGCTGCGCGAACGCGACACCGGATTGAACTGCTGGACCCGACGCAACGCCTGATGAAGCAGGCCGATCGGATAGGTCCACCGCGATGCCCGCTGGTCCGGCAGATTACCCAGCAGAAACTCCATGAAGCCGTAAAGGTCGCCACCTTCGATCGTCAAGGTGCCGTCCATGTATCCTTCACCCAACGCCAGTTCCGGGCTCAACACGAGGCGCCGCACAAGCGTCGGATCGCTGATGTGTACGGAGAAAACGGGGTTTCCATGACCGACAGTCCAAGTGTCCCCATCCGGCAAATGCAAGGTTAGCGTGCCCTGACGGATCATTTTCTTGAGCTGTAGTTCAAGCAGATATGACCAAGTATTGCGCATAGGCCCTGCCACCATTTTAAAGATGATTTTGATTCAACGTCTTTGGGTAACCTCAAAAGTACCGAAAGGTTCCCCGTCACGTCAATAATTCGGTAACCACTCCCGGATTGGGTGCGAAAGCACCAGGGGAGTTGCGGAAAATTTTACCGCTTTCAGGCGATCTAGCACCAGCATCAGGGAACCCAAGACGGGGATCAATGGTTGCACTGCTTAAAGCCAGATGGAAGCAGACAAAGCGCATTCGGTTTATGGCTACCCCTTTTGAAGCCCTTGCCCGGCACCCGCCGGACGGCATTACCAATGGAGAAAATATCATGTCGGACAAACCCTCCCCCTTTCGCGCCTCGATCGAAACCCAGAAGTCCAATGAAACGATTGAGCGTTCCGAAACGAAGGGACTGGGCGGCGAAACCCATCAGGATGCCGCGGACGGCCAGAAATTGACCACGTCACAGGGCGTACCGGTGTCGGACAACCAGAACTCGCTCAAGGCCGGGTCCAGAGGCCCCACTTTGCTTGAGGACTTCCACTTCCGTGAAAAGATGTTTCACTTCGATCATGAACGCATTCCGGAGCGGGTTGTGCATGCGCGTGGCTACGGTGCGCGCGGCTATTTCGAGACGACAGATGCGATCCCTGATCTGACCTCGGCGCATCTTTTGCAAAAGAAAGGGCGCAAGGTGCCTGCATTCGTGCGCTTTTCGACGGTGGCGGGAAACAAGGGATCGGCGGATCTGGCCCGCGATGCGCGCGGGTTCGCGGTGAAGCTTTATACCGAAGAAGGCAACTGGGATATCGTCGGTAACAACATACCCGTGTTCTTTATTCAGGACGCGATGAAGTTTCCCGACCTGATCCATTCCGTGAAAGAGGCACCCGACCGTGCATTTCCGCAGGCCCAGTCAGCGCATGACAACTTCTGGGATTTCATTTCCCTGATGCCGGAGGCGATGCACATGGTGATGTGGACCATGTCGGATCGGGGCATCCCGCGGTCCTTCCGTTTTATGGAAGGTTTCGGGATTCACACGTTCCGATTCGTGAACGCAAAAGGAAAGAGCAGTTTCGTCAAGTTCCACTGGAAACCCAAGCAAGGGCTGCAATCCGTGCTGTGGGACGAAGCGGTCAAGATCAACGGTGCTGATCCTGATTTTCACCGCCGCGATCTTTGGGATGCAATCCAGAGCGGCGATTTCCCGGAATGGGAGTTGGGCGTGCAGGTGTTCGACGATGATTTCGCCGACAAATTCGATTTTGACGTGCTCGACGCGACCAAGCTGATTCCGGAAGAGGACGTGCCGGTCCGTATCATCGGACGGTTGGTGCTCGACAGTGTTGTCGATAATTTCTTTGCGGAGACGGAGCAGGTCGCCTTTTGCACGCAGAACATCGTGCCGGGCATCGACTTTACCAACGATCCCCTGTTGCAGGGGCGGAATTTTTCCTACCTCGACACTCAGATCAAACGTCTTGGCGGGCCGAATTTCACACATATTCCCGTCAATGCGCCACGCTGTCCCTTTGCACATTTCCAGCAGGACGGTCACATGGCGATGCACAATCCGGCGGGGCGTGCCAATTATGAGCCGAACAGCTGGAAGGACGGCGGGCCGAGGGCCGATCCGGAGGCTGGCTTTGACTCCTATCCCGAAGAAATTTCCGGCGAAAAGCGCAAGGCGCGGGCCGATCTTTTCGCGGATCATTACAGCCAGGCACGGCAGTTCTACAAGAGCCAGACAAAGATCGAGCAGGGGCATATTGCCGACGCTCTGATCTTCGAGCTATCCAAGGTCGAGACGCTGAAAGTCCGGGAACGGGTTGTGGCGCACCTTCCGAACATCGACCCTGATCTGGCGCAGGCGGTTGCAGATGGCCTTGGGTTTGAAAAGCTGCCGAAAACGCATAAACCCAGACGCGAAATTGTCGATGGTCTGGCGACTTCTGATGCGCTGTCGATCCTCAAGAATGGTCCGGACAGTTTCAAGGGGCGCAAGCTTGGCGTGCTGGTAACAGACGGTATTGACGGAGAACTCCTGGAGGCGCTGCAAAGCGCGGTTGAAGACGCGGGCGGAATGACAGAAATCGTCGCGCCGACCGTTGGTGGCGTCAAAACTGCGGATGGCAAAAAGGTTGCCGCGGACCAGAAAATAGATGGCGGGCCTTCGGTTCTTTATGATGCTGTTGCTGTCCTTGCATCCAAGGAAGGCGTTGAGAAGTTGACATCGATGCATCCGGCAAAAAGCTTTGCGGCGGATGCGTTTGCGCACGCAAAGTTCATCGCGCTTGGCGGTGAGGCAGCGGAGCTGTTTCACGCGGCCGGGGTAATGGATTTTGATGAAGGTGTGTTCCAGCTGGCTGATCCGGCAGGGGCGGCGGAATTCGTCACGGCCTGCAACGCATTGCGTTACTGGGATCGTGTTGGTTAAGCTCC
>JBARUV010000131.1:0-4916 GCA_049645905.1 Sulfitobacter sp. | reverse complement strand
CTTGGGCAGGCGCAGCAGATTGGTCGACAGATTCAACATCTCTGACAGCACCGCGCTTTCCCACACCGCCTTGGCGACAAAGACAAAAATCACGGCACCCAAAACAGCAGAGCCGATATCCACAAGTTTGTTCATCAGATTCGGAAACTGCTTTTCAAAAAGGTCGACCGAGATATGGCCACCCTTCCGGTCACAAAGGGCCATGCCGCCAAACACCAGAATGACCATCGTCATGGTGATCATGTCCTGCGATCCATAGAGCGGCGACCCCAGGGCGCGACCGATAACGTCGATCAGGATCACCACGATTTCGACCACAAGCCCAAGCGCGCCAAACGTGGCGGACAGACTGATCAGCCCGTCCGCCACTTTGCGAAGTGTAAGAAGCAATTACTCGCCCCGCATCGCGGCCAGCGCGTTTGCGCCGTCGACATCAGCCACATACCCGTCAACCACTGCGGCAGTAGCATCGGCAAAGGCTTGCGCCTCATCAGCAGTCAGGTCGACCATCGTGTTGCTGTCATTGGCGCGTGCGGCCACGAGAGCGGCGTCTGCGGTCGCGTTCCAAGCTTCTTCGGCGGAGCGGGAGACTTCAATGCCTGAGGCGGCGTCGACCGCAGCTTTGGCTTCGTCAGACAAACCGTCATAGATGCCCTGTCCCATGACAGTGTAAAATGCCAGACGCCCAAGGTTTGCGCCAAGGGTGTAGGAATTGGCAACTTCGTCCAGTTTGAAATCCGACAGGGTTGACGCGCCCGTGATAACACCGTCGATCAGACCGGTCTGAAGCGCGTTGTACACCTGATTGATGGGCATCTGCACAGGCGTCGCGCCGAGTGCTTCTGCCACTTGCGCCGCCGTGGCACCCGCGACGCGCACCTTCAGGCCCGCCATATCGCCCGGCACGCGGATTGTGTGATCTTTCATGATAAAAATGTTCGGTTCGGACGTCCAAAGCGCGATCGGCTTGGTGGCTGGAAACTCTCCCGAAATCTCGTCAAACGCGGCCCAAAGCGCCTCGTAGCCCGGTTTGTCCAACGCAATCGCATTAGGCAGTTCAACAATCATCGTCTTTTGGAACTGCGACGAGGTATAGCCCGGCAGGCCCCACACCATATCAGCCACACCCTGCACGGCGCGCACATATTGCTCGACCGGGCCTGCGCCCAATTCGCCACCATGATAGCCACGCACCGTGACAGCGCCGTTTGTGGCGGCCGACAGGTCAGCATTCAGCTTTTCGATAACGCTTGCGTTGATCGTATGGAACGGCGGCGTGAAATTCGCGAACTTCAGCTCTTGCGCCTGTGCCACGGTTGCCGAGGTGACCGCGAACACGGCCCCAGCAAGAATATTGGTCAATTTCATATTAATCCTCCCGATTATGAAACATACGCTTTCCGCGTACGCCATTGCCACGAAAGATGCTATACCATGCAAGCCGCCTGCGGCACATTCATTCTAGCACTCAGATATTCACCTTGCCTATAGGCATCACTCGAAAAGAGTGAAAGACCGGTTCAGTTCGCAGATAATACTGCCGCTTTTGTGAGAAAAGTAGTATGAAAAACCTGCGGCCCTGTGGCACGAAACACGACAGCCGATCAAAATGACCCCGGTTTGTAAATCTGGCAGAAAAAGCGTCGCATCTGTCTCATGAAACAGGTTAACATCTTCATGAAAACGGGAGACTCACATGACACAACTTGCACCGATTGACGAGGAAATCACCCTCGACGAACTAGATATAGCGCCTTTTCCCATCTATCGTCGTTTGCGTGCACAAACGCCCGTGCTGCGGGTCAAGTCAGTCGGCCGCACGCTTTTGACAAAGGCGTCAGACACCAAGTACGTCAAAGACAATCCAGTGATCTTCAGTTCCGACGATCCCCACACGCCGATGCAACGCGCGTTCAATGCGCACACGCTGATGCGCAAGGATGGAGAGGAACATTTGCGGGAACGCTCGGCCATGGCACCGGCGTTTAATCCCAGAGTCATTCAGAATGACTGGATGCCCCAGTACCAGCGGATCGCAGAAGAATACGTCGGGCGTCTTCCCAAAGGCGAGATTATCGACATCTTCCATATACTGTCGGGCGCCTATGCATCGCGGGGGCTGGCGATTTTGCTGGGCATCCCGGAGGCATCGGACGAAGAGATGATGGAATGGTCTCAGGCTCTGATCGAAGGGGCGGGAAATTTTGGCTGGCGTGACGAACCGTTTGCGCGGGTCGACAAGGCGAATGCAGAAATGGACGCGCTGTTTGATAGGGTTATCGACAAACACCGTGCAGAGCCGAATAACTCGGCCTTTTCGGTGATGTTGAATGCGGATGATCCGATCCCGATGAAGCAAATCTATTCCAATATCAAAATCGCGATTGGTGGCGGAATCAACGAACCACGTGATGCGCTGGACACCACGCTTTACGGGTTACTGACCAACCCTGACCAGCGCGACGAGGTTGTCAAAAACGCCGATTGGGACAAGGCCTTTGAAGAAGGTGTGCGCTGGGTTGCGCCGATCTCGTGCTCGTCGCGGCTGGTGATGGAAGATACCGAGATCAGAGGGTATCTGATCCCGAAGGGCGACACAGTGATGACCGTTCAGGCCAGTGCCAACCGCGATGAAGACGTGATGGACAACGGCGAAGTCTTTGATGTCTACCGCGACAAATGCCTGCATCAATCCTTTGGCAATGGCCCCCATTTTTGTCAGGGCACCCATGTGGCGCGCCGTGCCGTCGGGCGTGTCATGTTACCGGTCCTGTTTGATCGTTTCCCCAACATGGAAATTCCAAACACGGATGATGTGATCTGGCGCGGTTTCGGCTTCCGCGGGCCGATACAGATGCCTGTACTTCTGCAATAAAACTGAAAGGCGTTCACAACGCGCCTTATCCCGTGCCGGTTGAGGCGCAGGCAAAATGAGCCTGCGCCTATTGGAAGACCGGCCTGCCCGACGCGGTGTCTCTTTGGCGCGTCACCGTGCTTCCGGATTGATCATATGAATGGGCGCGCCGCTGTCATATGCGTTGATCTGGTCGTAAATATCCGAGAATTGCATGTCCAGCTCGTCCTCGGTGACGTAGCCGATATGCGGTGTTGAAATGACATTCGGATGCGTGATGACCGGATCGTTAACCTCCGTCATCGGCTCCACGTCAAACACATCAAGTGCGAGCCGACCGGGTTGACCGGCCTCCAACGCGGACTCCAAACCGCCCGGTTCAACAAGACCCGAACGCGAAGTGTTCACGAAAGTCGCTGTCGGTTTCATCTTCAACAGATCGTCCTTGGTGATCAAACCACGCGTTTGCGGTGTAAGTCGAACGTGCACGCTCACAAAATCGCTTTGCGCAAAAAACGCATCACGCGAAGGTGCGACAGTGCCCCCATTAGCTTTGGCCCGCGCGCGCCCCTCTTCAGATGCCCACCACCAGACTTCCATGCCAAAGGCTGCGGCGTAGATGGCCACTTGGCCTGCAATTTTGCCGTAGCCATAGAGCCCGAGTTTGCGACCAGCCAACGTTTGTCCGGGTGCCAATTGCCACTGCCCCGCCTGCAAGCTTTTCATCTGCTGCGGGATCTGGCGGGCCGACGCGAGGATCAACGCAAATGTCAATTCCGAGGCCGCGATTGAAGGCGTGCCGCCTTGCATGTTGGAACAGAGCAGCACACCATTTTCGGTACAAGCCGGCACATCTACATGCGGATAAACACTGCGCTGGCTGATCAGTTTCAGGTTCGGCAAGCGCGCCAGAAGCGCGGCGGTAACGGGCGTGCGTTCGCGAAACAACACAACGCATTCTGCGTCGGACAGCCGCTGCGCCAACACCTCCACATCCTCGGTATGATCGGTCCAGACAGTGACATCATGACCGGTCATCTTGTTATAGCTCGGCAGCGTTTTCAGCGTGTCAAACCAGTCGTCAAGAATATGCACTTTCATTGAGATTCAACCTTTTTCATTTGACCTAACCTATGACCGGCTAAAGTGGTCGAGATATTGTGTTGCAAACCAACTGTGATCGGGAACATCGCCCTCTGGAATCACAAGGTCCGTCGATGACAACGCCCGCTGCCAGTCTGCTGTCGCCGCCGCCATGCCGTTGGGCAGGCCGAGATCGGTCAGCATTTTGGCCACCTCGTCCATTTCAGAGGCCCGTCGCTTCCCGTGGATCAGGCTGCGTTCGAAATTATATGCCGCACGCTCGGGCACATCTATGTGCGGATGCCCTGATTTGAGCGACGGAAACACTTCGTCTTCGACCCCTGCCGCCACAGCCGCCAGCACGCATTCTGCAGTCAGCGCCTCCAACCCCTTGACCATGATCGAACGCACCATCTTGATCGAAGAGGCCCGTCCGATCCTGTCCCCCATCACGCGCACATTCATCGGAAGCGCAGCGAGGACAGACGCAAGTTCTTGCGCATCCGGACCGGACATCAGGCAAGGCACCATATGCTGTTTGGGATAGACAGGCGCCATCACCGCCACATCCAGATACCGGCCACCGGCGGCGCGCACGACCTCTGCCGCGCGCTGCTTTGATTTTGGTGCACAACTGTTCAGGTCACACCACACCGCGCCTTTGGGCAGGAAGGCGGCATAGCTTTCTGCCGCTATGACAGCCTGATCTGCCGTGACCGTCGAAAAAACAAGATCGGCCCCATCCATTGCCTCGGCAGGCGTTGCACAGGTTGTCACACCCAGCGCCGCCGCGCGCTGCGCAATTTCCGGCGCTGTGGTAGGGTCACCAATTTTGATGTCAAAGGTGCGGGTCAGCGCCGCGCGGGTCGCACCCCAGCCAGAGATGAACGCCCCTGCCGCCTCACCCTGACCGATAAAAGTCATGCGCATGATGTTCTATTCCTTTTGCTATCAAACGTCGTCTGAGCAGGTTGGAAGG
>JBARUV010000130.1:0-9729 GCA_049645905.1 Sulfitobacter sp. | reverse complement strand
GGATTGGCGCGGCGTAAGGTCTATCAGGCGGCATTGGCTCTGGGAAAGGGCGACACATGACACTGCAAAGTGACCGATCCAAAGTCCAGCCCGTTGATGCGCGTTGCCATCGCGGAAAGACCGCTTTTGAGGCCGGGCAGGCGGCAGAATACCGGATCGCGCAAGACTACGAGCAACGCGGGTTTCCTGTTGCGCATCGCCGTTGGCGGGGTAAAGGCGGGGAAATTGACTTGATCCTGCGGAATGGAAACGGCCTGATCTTTGTCGAGGTCAAACAGTCCCGCGATTTCGCCCGCGCTGCCGAAAGCCTCTCAGCGCGCCAGATGCAGCGCATTTATCTCTCTGCCGAAGAGTATCTAGCCCGGGAACCTGCAGGCAGCCTGACAGAAGTGCGTTTTGACGTCGCATTGGTCGACGGTCAGGGCCAGACCCGGATCATTGAAAACGCATTTGGCCACGGCTGACCCATTGCGCTGATCCCGATGCTGCGCCATCTAGGGGCGAGGCAGCAAGGAGCGCGCTATGAAAATTGCATTTCAAATGGATCCCATCGGGGATGTTAACATCAATGCAGACAGCAGTTTTCGCCTTGCGGAAGAGGCGCAGGCTCGCGGCCATGAGTTGTTTTTCTATGGCCCGGACCAGCTCGCCTATCAGGAAGGGCGCATAACGGCGCTAGGTTATGATTTTACCGTCCAGCGTGTGCAAGGCGATCATGCGACCCTTGGGGCGCAGCGCGAGGTTGATCTGGCGGATTTCGATGTGGTCTGGCTGCGACAAGATCCGCCTTTCGACATGCACTACATCACCTCCACCCATCTGCTTGATCGGCTCAAGGACAGCACGCTGGTTGTCAATGATCCGTTCTGGGTGCGCAATTTTCCTGAAAAGTTGCTGGTGCTCGATTTTCCCGATCTTACACCGCCTACAACGATTGCCCGCGATCTGGGGACGATCAAAGCCTTCAAGGCAAAGCACGGTGATGTCATCCTAAAGCCGCTCTATGGCAACGGCGGCGCAGGTGTGTTCCGACTGGATACCAATGACCGAAATCTGTCGTCCCTGCACGAATTGTTCACGGGTTTTTCGCGCGAACCACTGATTGTGCAAAAATTTCTGCCCGATGTCTCCAATGGCGACAAACGGGTCATTCTTGTTGATGGAGAGCCCGTTGGGGCGATCAATCGTGTGCCCGCCGAGGGAGAGACGCGGTCAAACATGCATGTTGGCGGGCGGCCTGAAAAAGTCGGTCTCACGGAACGTGACCTTGAAATTTGCGCGCGCATAGGGCCGTTGTTGAAAGAGCGCGGACAGGTATTTGTGGGTATCGACGTTATCGGCGATTACCTGACCGAAATTAACGTGACTTCACCTACCGGCATTCAGGAACTTGAACGGTTTGACGGGGTGAACATAGCCGCCAAGATCTGGGAGGCGATCGAAGCAAAGCGCACATGAGTTTGCAGCGCCATTTTTTGAACCGCTGGCTGAGGGCGGTTGAAAGGCCGCGCATTATGCGGTCACGAACCCCGGTACCCTTGCGCCGCGCATTGGAGACACAGGCACGGCTCTTTTTTCATGCTCCGCGCGGCACAAGGCGATGCTGGATCACGCTGGGGCAAGTGAAAGCACTTGAGGTCGTCCCGCGCAATCTGGGCGCGCAGGGCAAGGTGCTGTTTTATATTCATGGTGGAGGTTTTACCTTTGGCAGCCCGCGCACGCACAGTGCGATGGTCGCGCAGCTGGCCTATCGTCTGGGGGTCAGGGCGGTGTTGCCACAGTACCGTCTGGCCCCGGAGGCGCCGTATCCTGCAGCACCTGATGACGTTTACGCGGCTTGGCGGGGATTGATCGAAACAGGTGTCAATCCGTCGAACATAGTGGTTGGTGGGGACAGCGCGGGGGGCGCTTTGGCCTTTGGTCTTGTCGCGCATCTGATCAAGCGGGGAGAGGCGACGCCCGGGGCGGTGTTCGGGTTCTCGCCTTTGACAGACCTGACCCATTCAGGGGACAGTTTTCGGCAAAATGCCGAGGCGGATGTGATGTTACCAGCCGAATGGGCCAAAGATCTGGCAGAGATGTTTTTGCAGGGGCAGGCTGGCGATGATCCACGTATCAGCCCGCTGCAAGGGGATTTTCGAGGCGGGCCACCTGCATGGGTCACCGTTGGTGACACCGAGATATTGCGTGATGACGGGCGCAGAATGGTGGCGCATTACACCGCGCAAGGAGGGAACGCCACGCTGGTGGAACGTCACGATCTGCCGCATGTGTGGCCTATTTTCCACAATATCCTGCCAGAAGCCCGCGAAACGCTGGATCAACTGGCCACTTGGATCAGGCAACAACCGGGCTGGGCAAGCGAAAGCTGACTGCCTCGGCAATGTGGGGTTTGCGCACGACCTCTGATCCGTCCAGATCCGCGATTGTGCGGGCCACCCGTATCACGCGGTGATAGCCGCGCGCCGAGAGGTGGAAGCGTTCCGCAACCTTTGTCAGAAGTGCGCGCGCGTCCGCATCGGTCGTACCGATTTCTTTCAGCATCTCGCCTTCCGCATCGGCGTTCACGGTCATACCTTCATGGCCTGCGAAACGGGCAGTTTGCACTGTGCGGGCGTCAGCCACACGTGCGGCAACGTCGGCGGAGGTATCACCATTTGCCGGCAGGTCGAGGTCGGTGAAGGCAACCGGCGGTACATCTACGCGCAAGTCAAAACGGTCCATCAACGGGCCAGAAATGCGGCCCATGTAATCTTCGCCGCATTGGGGCACGCGGGCGCAGGCGCGGTCCGGATCGGATAGATAGCCGCATTTGCAGGGGTTCGCAGCGGCCACCAACATGAACTTGCAAGGGTATTTCACGTGTGCGTTGGCCCGCGCGATCATCACCTCGCCGGTTTCGATTGGCTGGCGGAGGGTTTCAAGCACGGCACGGGGGAACTCGGGAAATTCATCCATGAACAGGACACCGTTGTGGGCCAGCGAAACCTCGCCCGGCTTTGCCTGTCTGCCGCCACCGATGATGGCGGCCATAGACGCCGTATGATGGGGTTCACGAAACGGGCGGGCGCGGGAAATGCCGCCCTCATCCAGCAGGCCCGCGAGGGAGTGGATCATCGAGGTTTCCAACGCCTCGGACGCAGCAAGAGGCGGCAGGATTGAGGGCAGCCGCGCGGCCAGCATGGATTTGCCAGACCCTGGTGTGCCGACAAACATCAGATGGTGACGCCCCGCTGCCGCGATTTCAAGGGCGCGTTTCGCGCGTTCCTGCCCCTTTACATCACGCATGTCACGCGTTGTCGCTGCGAGGGCTACCTCACCCGGTTCAGCCGGGGACAGCGGTGTCTGACCGGTGAAGTGACGTACCACATCGCCAAGAGAAGCGGCGGCGATCACCTGAGTATTGCCGACCCAAGCGGCTTCGGCGCCAGAGGCAGCGGGGCACAAAAGGCTCCGGTTCTGGGCCGCTGCGGCCATCGCCGCAGGCAGTGCGCCCACCACGGGGATTAGTGAACCATCCAGAGACAGTTCCCCCAGGGCCACAACGTTTTGGGTTACATCGTCGGGCAGGATATCCAAAGCGGCCAAGAGGGCGAGCGCGATGGGCAAATCGAAATGGCTGCCTTCTTTGGGTAGGTCGGCGGGCGATAAATTTACGGTGATGCGTTTGGACGGCAGGGCGATCGCCATTGAGGTCAGCGCCGTGCGCACACGATCACGCGCCTCTGACACGGCCTTGTCCGGCAAGCCCACAATGGAAAATGCGGGCAGACCGGGCGTGACCGCGCATTGCACCTCGACCATCCGGGCCTCGACCCCTTGAAACGCAACCGTGTAGGCGCGTGAAACCATGTCAGACCTTCCCCGAACTTCATGGTTAATGGGTAGGCCGGGTGAGTTTAGGAAAGGTTAATGTTTTGTCTCAAAAGCTCGATTTTCGGATTTGCGGAGCGAAGGAGGTAGAGTTACGCCACTGGCCAAGGGCGGGTTGGCGTGCCCATGTCGTATGGGAAGGGGTCGTAAGTGACTTTCTGACCCTCTGCGCGCCAGTTTTTGAACGCTGTGTCGTTAATCGTTGTGGCGCAATAGGCAGCACCTGAATCAGAAACGGGCAGGTCATATCCGATAATGCGCGCGGCCACCGGCGCATAAAATGCATCCGCCAGCGTGTAGCGGCCAAAGATCCACGGTCCGTCTTCAGTGCGTACCTTGGCAGCATGCGCCCAAAGGGTTTCAATGCGTGCGAGATCTGATTTTACAGCCGCTGATACGGCAAATCCGGTGTTCACATGTCGGAGCTGCATCGGGCAGGCATCGCGCAAGGCAGAAAAACCTGCGGCCATTGCAGCGCAAAGCCAGCGGGCTGTCGCACGGGCGGCGGCATCATCTGGCCAGAGGTGGGCGTCCGGGTGTCTTTCAGCCAGTGTCTCGGCGATTGCCATTGTTTCGCCTACTACTATGCCCTCCGGCGTGCGCAGGGCGGGAACAAGGGTGGCCGGCGCAAGGGGTGCAATGTCCGTCGACATGGTGCCCGAATAGAGGCCCACCATATGCGTGCGATACGCCAGGTTGAATTTTTCCAGCATCAGCCAGCCCCGCAGGGACCAGCTTGAGAAGGTGCGATCGCCGATAAAAAGGTCATATGTCATCAGCGCAAGCTAGTCCGACCGCGCTGTCGGGTACAAATTTTCATTTGTGTGTGGTGCCATCACGGAAGGTGATTGATTGCCTTTGAGGTCCACTGGCCGTTGATGTGCCGGAGTGTAGTGACCGAGAGATTGTCAATCTTGTGGCTGAATGTTTCCTTGGGGGTTGTGCCCAAGGCGCGCTGCACCTGTGTCAAAATCACCCCAAAATGTGCTACAGCGATAATTGACGTGTCAGGGTGGGCAGCCGTCAGCCTGTCCACAACCGCACTTATCCGCGCGGCGGCCATGTTCCAGCTTTCGCCTTCGGGCGGCGCCACATCGCCGGGATTTTCCCAATAGGCGCGCGACAGATCAGGATCGCGTTTGGAAACAGCATCAAACCCCATGCCGTCCCAAAGGCCAAAGTTGAATTCGCGCAGATCGCGCTCATGTGACAGGCGTGCGCGGGTTATAGCCGCGACAGAATCAGCCGTTGCACTGGCGCGGACCAGATCAGAGGAAACGAGGATCGCCTTTTGCGGCAGGTGGGCAGACAGCCGTGCAATCCGGGCTGCATCGGACAGGTCGGCGGGGACATCGCGCCAGCCAACGAAAGTTTTTTCATGTGTCGGTCCGTGTCGGACCCAATGCCATGTTGTCACGGAAACCTTCCCTTAAGCACTTGCGGCAGCCCCGCGATGACCATCACGGCCAGATCAGCCTCAGCCGCAAGCGCAATGTTGAGCCGCCCTTGTGCCTCGCGGAACCGCCGGGCGAGAGCGTTGTCCGGCACAATACCATGACCCACCTCTTTGCTGACGATGACCCACGGGGCGGACGTGTTGCGCAGCGCATCAATCAGGGCGTTCTGGGCAATCTCGATGTCGTTGCCTTCGAGCATGTGATTGCTCAGCCACATCGTGGCGCAGTCGATTAGCACCCCGTCCTTGGGGCCTAGTGCCGACAAGGCAGGGGCGAGGTCGAGAGGGGCCTCAACCGTGGTCCACCGAGCGTCACGGCGGGCCTGATGAATCTCTACACGAATTTGTGTTTCATCATCAAAAGCCTGCCCCGTGGCGACATAAGTAAGGGTCAAGTTACTGTTTTCTAACAAAGACTCTGCCCAAGCAGATTTTCCAGACGCCGCCCCTCCTAGAACTATTGTGCGCTTTGGCAACATTTTTTTTCCCAAGGTTGGAACAAATACCGGACCTCATGCGTATATATACCAGTGCATCGCATCAAGGTGTTGCGCGTAACAGGGGGTATTGAACTTGGCACAGCGAGACGCACGTGATTTTTCGTTAACCCGTACGGCAATGAAAGCGGAAATGCTGGATGCCGAGACTGAATTGAAGCTGGCTTATGCATGGCGCGACGAGCGGTGCGAGAAGTCGCTCCATCGGCTGATCAACGCCTATATGCGGCTTGCCATATCGATGGCCTCCAAATTCAAGCGTTACGGCGCGCCCATGAACGACCTTATCCAAGAAGCTGGTTTGGGCCTGATGAAGGCTGCAGACAAGTTTGATCCGGACCGCGGTGTACGGTTCTCGACCTACGCTGTCTGGTGGATCAAAGCCTCCATTCAGGACCATGTGATGCGTAACTGGTCCATGGTCCGCACCGGTTCTACCTCTTCGCAAAAGTCGCTGTTTTTCAACATGCGACGGGTTCAGGCGCGGCTTGAACGCGAGGCTGCCGCTGCAGGTGAGACGCTGGACAAGCACCAGCTATTGCAGATGATCTCCACCGAAATTGGGGTGCCACTGCATGATGTGGAGATGATGGAGGGTCGGCTTTCCGGCTCTGATTATTCATTAAACGCGACGCAATCCTCTGAAGATGAGGGCCGCGAATGGATTGATGCACTGGTGGATGACAGCGCCCAGGCGGCAGAACAGGTTGAGGAAAGCCACGATAATGCGCAATTGCGCGAATGGTTGTTGGCCGCGATGGAGGTGCTGACGGATCGTGAGCAATTTATCGTGCGGGAACGCAAATTACTTGATCAGCCGCGTACATTGGAAAGCCTTGGAAATGAGTTGAATCTTTCCAAAGAGCGTGTGCGCCAGTTGGAAGCAGCTGCCTTTGGCAAACTACGGAAATCACTTGAAGGTCAGTCTCGCGAGATTTTTCATTTTCTGAATTAGAGGCTTGAGCAGGTGGGCAGGATGCCCACCTTACGTTTGTCTATAGAAAGGTTCACTGTGTGGGGCTGGCAGATTGTGCCGCACCACAGTATTGTCCGCCGATGAGAAGCCATGAAAGGGCGTATCATGTTGGCAGGCAAACGTATTTTGCTGATCATCGGTGGCGGGATTGCCGCGTTCAAATCGCTTGACCTGATCCGGCGGTTGCACGAGCGCGGTGCGCAGGTGACACCCGTGCTTACTGGTGCAGGTGCGGAATTTGTGACCCCCCTGTCAGTTTCGGCATTGGCCGGTTCAAAAGTCTATCGCGATCTCTTTGATCTGGGCGATGAGGCAGAGATGGGCCACATCCAACTGAGCCGCGTTGCCGATTTGGTCGTGGTGGCCCCGGCCACAGCGGACCTTATGGCCAAAATGGCGACCGGACTGGCTAATGACCTTGCCTCAACCTTGTTACTCGCGACAGATACACCGGTGCTGATCGCCCCTGCGATGAATGTGCGGATGTGGGATCACGCAGCGACACAGCGCAATCTGGCGACCCTCAAATCTGATGGGATTGCAGTCGTCGGGCCGAACGAAGGCGACATGGCATGTGGTGAGTTTGGCCCCGGACGGATGGCTGAGCCACTGGAAATCGTTGCTGCAATCGAAAGCCGTCTTGCCGATGGTCCGCTTAAAGGCAAACGGGTGCTGGTCACATCTGGCCCCACTCATGAACCCATTGATCCGGTGCGCTATATTGCCAATCGCTCCTCCGGTGCGCAGGGGTCAGCCATCGCGCGCGCCCTTGCTGCGCTGGGCGCGGAAGTGGTGTTTGTGACGGGGCCAGCCGATGTTGCGCCGCCTGACGGGGTTGAGGTGATCAAGGTCCAGACCGCGCAACAGATGCTTGAGGCGGTACAGGCAAAGCTGCCTGTGGATGCAGGTGTGTTTGCCGCTGCCGTCGCCGACTGGCGCGTGAGCAGTGCCAGTGACCGCAAATTGAAAAAATCCAAAGACGGTCTGCCGGTTCTTGAGTTCGCCGAGAATCCAGACATCCTGAAGACGGTTTCGCAGATGGAAAAAGGGCGGCCCGCGCTGGTTGTGGGTTTTGCGGCTGAAACAGATGATGTGGTCGCCCACGCGACAGCCAAGCGGTTGCGCAAGGGGTGTGACTGGATTGTGGCTAACGACGTGTCACCCGCCACGGGAATCATGGGCGGCAGCGAAAACGCGGTGGTAGTGATTGACGACAACGGCCCGGACGCATGGCCGCGCATGTCCAAAGATCAGGTGGCCTATCAATTGGCGGCCCGCATCGCTGATGCATTGGCCTGAGCGATGGTAACGGTCACGTTGCAATGGGTGGAGGGGGCGGATCAAAGTATTGGTCTGCCGCGTTATGAAACTGCGGGCGCCGCAGGTGCAGACATTCGCGCGCATCTGCCGGATGGCCCCGTATCGGTGTTACCCTTGGCACGGGTGTTGGTCGCGACAGGGCTGCGCATGGCGGTACCTCGGGGCTATGAGGTACAGATCAGGCCGCGCTCTGGCCTCGCGCTGAAACACGGGATCACCTTGCCGAACACTCCGGGCACTATCGACAGTGATTATCGGGGGGAGGTTGGTGTGATTCTCCTGAATACGGGCGATGTGGCGTTTGAGATTACCCATGGCATGCGGATCGCGCAGATGGTTGTGGCGCCTGTTGTGCAGGCAGATTTCGAACTTTCCGATGCATTGGAGACAACTACGCGCGGCGCGGGTGGCTTTGGCTCCACCGGGGTGGCGTGATGCTGCCGGTTCTGTTGGTCGCGGGCGCGATCTGGTTTGGTGGTGGCTTTCTGGGTGCGCCGAAAGGGCTGCGTTTTTCGCTTCTTGGGGTGCTGTTTGTCCTCGTTGTGCTTGTGCAACTGACATTGCCCCCGTCGAACCCCCTAAGGGTCGCGACGGGGGAGAGTGCTGCACTTTGGTTGATCCTTGCAGGATTTGGGGTGTTGATTGCCGTATATCGTGCCGGTCTGAAGTATCTGCGCGCAAGGGCGGGTGTGCAAACTTCGCCCCCGACGCGCACAGGCACATTTTCCGACACTGAACTTAACCGTTATGCCCGCCATATAGTCCTGCGCGAAGTGGGCGGGGCGGGCCAGAAAGCCTTGAAGGACGCCAAGGTGCTGGTTGTCGGTGCAGGGGGCCTTGGCGCGCCTGCGTTGCAGTATCTTGCCGCTGCCGGGGTCGGGACCATCGGCGTGATCGACGATGATGTTGTCGAAAACCCCAACCTGCAACGACAGGTGATTCACAAGGACGCGGCCATTGGGATGCCCAAAGTATTCTCTGCCCAAGCAGAGATGCAGGCGCAGAACCCCTTTGTCACGGTACGCCCCTATCATCGTCGCCTGAACGCTGAAATCGCGGCGGAACTGGTAACAGAATATGATCTGGTGCTGGACGGAACTGACAATTTCCAAACGCGCTATCTGGTGAATGCCGCCTGCGTTGCTGTCGGCGTGCCGCTGATTTCCGGTGCGCTTAGCCAGTGGGAAGGGCAATTGAGTGTCTTTGACCCGGCAAACGGCGCGCCATGCTACCGCTGCATTTTTGACGCCGCGCCAGCACCGCATCTCGCCCCCTCATGTGCCGAGGCAGGTGTGATCGGCCCGTTGCCCGGTGTGGTCGGGTCGATGATGGCGATTGAGGCCATCAAACTGATCACCGGGGCAGGAACACCTTTGCGCGGGCAGATGGTCATCTATGACGCGCTCTATGGCGAAAGCCGGACAATTTCTATTGCCCCAAGGGCGGATTGCCCCACCTGCAAAGACGTTCAAACGTGAGCGACACTGCTTTGCCCGTCTTCAGGATCAAAGGCCAGACCAAGAGCGCGGCTCAGAAATTCGCCAATGGCCTCAGCTTGGGCGTTGTCTTCGGAGCTACGGCACAAGCGGCAAGTCTGTCACCGTTGG
>JBARUV010000129.1:0-30156 GCA_049645905.1 Sulfitobacter sp. | reverse complement strand
CTTGGTTCCTGCACCAATGGCCGTATCGAAGACTTGCGTGACGCCGCCGATGTGTTGCGCGGGCGCAAGGCTGTGGTCCCGGGGCTGGTGTCGCCGGGCTCCGCATTGATCAAGGCACAGGCCGAAGCGGAAGGGCTGGACGCCGTTTTCATGGATGCGGGCCTGGAGTGGGTCGCTTCAGGTTGTTCGATGTGCGTGGGTATGAATGGTGATCTGGTAGCGGCAGGCAAACGCTGCGCGTCCTCCACCAACCGGAATTTTCGCGGCCGTCAGGGGCGGGGGGCACGCACGCATCTGATGTCGCCTGCTATGGTCGCGGCGGCGGCAGTGACAGGGACGCTGTGTGATGTGCGCGAGCTAATGGAGCGGGTGGCGCACTGATGGCGGGTTGGTCGTTACACAAAGGTTCTGCGGTGCATTTGCCGCTTGAGAATGTCGATACCGACCAGTTGATCCCGGCGCGGTTTATGTCTGTGCCGCGCTGCGACGGCTATGGCCCCTATCTGATGCATGATTTGCGGCGCGGGAGCGATGGTGCGCTGCTGGCCGACTTTCCGCTGAACGGGTCTGATGCCAGCATCCTGATTTCGGGTCGAAACTTTGGCAGCGGATCCTCGCGCGAGGCGGCAGTTTATGCGCTTGTTGATGCTGGGTATCTGGCTGTAATTGCGCCGAGTTTCGGGGATATTTTTGCGAGCAATGCGGTTAACAATGGGTTGTTGCCAGCTGTATTGCCACAGGCGCAGATCGACGGGATTGTCCGCGCGCTGGATGAGGGAGGACAGATGGTCATTGATCTTGCGGCAGGTAACGTCAGCGTCGGGGCTGTGATGCATCCTTTGCAGTTGGATCTGACATGGCGTGAAAAGCTGATCAATGGCTGGGATGATATTGATCTTAGCATGAAAGAGGCCGACCGCATCGCCGCGTTTCGTGCGGACAGAGTTGCGCTAGGATGGGTGTGGCCACGCCTTTGACAGAAGTTTCCGCGTAGCCACGGATCATCAAGCGGAGGGTGTGCTATTGACCCGTCCGAAACGTCAGTGCAGATCACCAATCAGGATTGCGCGAAAATCGTTCACGTTGGTCCCTGTCGGTCCTGTGACGAACAGCGCATCAATGGCGGCAAACGCGGAATAGGCGTCATTGGCCTGAAGCATTTTCAGAGGATCCACGCCTGCCTGGCGCATGCTGGCGACTGTCTGCCCGTTCACGAATGCCCCTGCGTTGTCTTCTGATCCGTCGATACCATCCGTGTCAGCGGCAAGTGCGTGAATCGCGGTTTCACCTTCAAGCGCCAACGCGAGAGCCAGTTGGAATTCGCTGTTGCGCCCGCCACGCCCCTTGTGGCGCAGGGTGACGGTGGTTTCCCCACCTGACAGCAATACCAAGGGCGCGGGGTAGGGTACGCCGCTGTCCCGCGCCTGTCTGGTCAAAGCGGCATGTACCAACGCCACATCGCGCGCTTCGCCCTCTATGCTGTCTGAGAGAACCCATGCATTTACGCCTTTGGCACGGGCTGCGTCTGCGGCAGATTTGAGGGACTGCGCAGCAGAAGCGATGATATGCGTCTTGTTCTTGGGTTGGGGGGAAGCCGGTCCTTCGTCTTCAGCGTTTTGAAGGTAGGAAAGACACCGTTCCGGCAGCGCTATGCCACGCGCCGTGACCATCTCCAAGACTGCTGAGGGGTCGGGACGGCCCGGGACGGTGGGGCCAGAGGCGACTTCGCCCGGTGCATCACCCGGCACGTCGGACACGATCAGCGAAAGCACCTCCGCGGGGTGGGCCAATTCAGCCAGCCTTCCGCCGTTGATTGTGCTAAAACATTTGCGAATGTCGTTCATCACCGAGATCGGCGCGCCCGAGGCCAGCAGTGCCTCGTTCAGCGCCTGAAGGTCTGACAGCGCCAGCCCGTCGGGCGGGGCCGGCAACAGGGAGGACCCGCCACCACAGATCAGGGCGATTACCAGATCGTCGGGCGAAAGGCCGGAGACTGCCTCCTTGAGGGCTGTTGCAGCGAGCATCCCTGCTTCGTCCGGCACCGGATGCGCGGCCTCCAGAACTTTGACGGTCTTGCAAGGCGCGCCATAGCCGTAACGGGTGACGACAACGCCTTCGAACGGTGCGCTCCAAAGCCCCTCGAACGCCTGCGCGAGTTGTGCAGCGCCTTTGCCCGCACCAATTACAATCGTGCGGCCTTTGGGCGGGGCGGGCAGTCGCCCCTCAAGGGCAGTCACGGGATCGGCTGCGGCAACCGCGACCTCGAAAAGGCTGGCAAGGAACGCTTTGGGGGTCTGGGTCATGACGGCCTCTGTTTGTGTTTGCCTTAGCTTAGGCCATTGCGACCCGAACCTGAACCACCATAGAATTGTAGCGTTTTTGTGCCGCTCCAAGTGCTCGTTTAAGCCACCTTTCGTTCGAAAGCGACCGGGCTTTGCAACCCAATGCTGAACGGCAGCGTCGCGGCGTGCAGATGCCGGTGCAACGTGGAATTCAAAGAATCCTTGCAATGAACGACGGTGTCTTGTCCAGTTTTCCTACATTTGAATTCTTGGGGATACCGGAGTCGGGAGGGCTGCGGTCCGTGCCAAGAAGCGGGTGGTGTGGCGGCTTGGGAATTATCTTGCCGACCGGCTCCGCCTTAGAACCGGAGGATATTTCATGAACCTGAGACCTGATCCAACATTCCACGCGACGCCGCAGCTCGCCATGCAGGCACCTGTCGAAAATTACGCCTTTACGGTCATGTTGAGCCCTGACGGCACCCAGTCCGATGGCATTGCAGTGATAGACCTCAACCCCAAGTCAAAGACCTACGGCGAAATTGTGCATCAGGTGATCGTTCCTAACAAAGGTGACGAATTCCACCACTTTGGCTGGAATGCCTGTTCCTCGGCATTGTCCCCGCTGACCGGTCATGCCTTTCTGGAGCGGCGTTACCTGATTGTGCCGGGTATCCGGTCGTCGCGAATTTATGTGATTGATGTCAAAGATCCGCTGAAGGCCAAGATTCACAAGACAATCGAACCTGAAGAACTGTTTGCCAAGACAGGGTATTCGCGCCCGCACACGATCCATTGCGGACCCGAAGGCATCTATGTGTCCTGCCTTGGTGGCGGTGGCAAGGACGGTACCGATGGGCCTCCGGGCATCTTCATCATGGATTGCGAGACATTCGATATCATCGGCCGTTATGAAATGGACCGCGGCAAGCAGGACAAACACTACGATTTCTGGTGGAACCTGCCACAGGATTATATGGTTTCATCAGAGTGGGGACTGCCGCCGCAGTTCGAAAACGGGATCGTTGCCGAGGATCTGCTGAGCAATAAATACGGTCACTCCATCCATTTCTGGGACCTGCGCGCGCGCAAGAACATACAGACCATGGATTTTGGAGAGCACCACCAGATGGCACTGGAAGTGCGCCCTGCGCATGATCCGGCCAAGTCTTATGGTTTTTGCGGCGTTGTGGTGGACACAACCAACCTTCAAGGCGCGATCTTTACGTGGTGGCGCGATGAGGACGGTAAATGGCAGTCCAAAAAGACCATCACCATTGATCCGCGCCCCGAAGACCCGGCGAACCTGCCACCCTTGCTGCAAGGTTTCGGCGCCGTGCCGCCACTGGTCACAGACATCGATCTGAGCCTGGATGACAAATATCTCTATGTGGCCTGCTGGGGTTTGGGTGAGATGCATCAATATGATGTAAGTGACCCGATGAACCCTGTTCTGGCAGGCAAGGTCGAAGTGGGCGGTATTGCCAAAGGTGCAGCGCACCCGAATGGCAAGCCCTTTGCCTTTGGCCCGCAGATGGTCGAGATCAGTCGCGATGGCAAGCGGGTCTACTGGACCAATTCGCTGTATTCCACATGGGACGACCAGTTCTATCCTGACGACGAGGGCGGCCAGATGGTCATGGCCAATGTTGCACAAGGTGGCGGGCTGACGCTCGACAAAGATTTCTATGTCGACTTTCCCAAAGGCCTGAGATCACACCAGATCAGGCTTGAAGGCGGCGATTGTTCGACCGACAGCTTCTGTTATCCGAACGTCTGATCCTTGGAAGACGCAACATCGGTGGCGGCCCTTTGGGGGGCCGTCATTTTTTCCGGAATATACCACGGGGTGAATCCCGGCATGGGCTGGCCGCTTGCGGTGTCTGCCGCCCTGTTCGAGCGCAAGACATCGGCATTGCTGCGCGCATTGTTTTACCTCGGTGTCGGGCATTTTCTTGCGATGACCGCCATTCTGCTACCGTTTTCAATGATGATCGTGCTGGTGGAGTGGGAAAGCCAGATACGCATTGCTGCGGGCCTGCTGGTAATTGCGCTGGGCGTTTATCTGTTGATCAATCGCCGCCATCCGCGATTTCTGGCACGGGTCAAACCGACGCGGTTGGGGCTATGGTCGTTTCTGGCGGCGATCGCCCACGGGGCTGGCTTGATGCTGGTCCCGATTTACCTTGGTATTTGCGCTATTGGCGAGGCGGACGCGGGGCATGATGCGGCAGGGGTCTTGATGGCTTCCAATTTCGGGATCGCGTTTGCCGTTGCCATTGCGCATACCGCCGCGATGACGCTGGCGGGCGGTGCGCTGGCGGTGGGAATGTATTTTTGGCTGGGGCTCAAGTTTCTGACGCGCAGTTGGTTCAACCTTGATCTTGTCTGGGCATTAAGCCTGATCCTTGTCGGGGTGATAGCGGTCTGGCATGCAGTTTGAGTCGGGCTGCGCGACTGCAATGCGCCCAAAATGAATGGCCGGGCATCATCTTATAATATGAAAATATCCACAGATATTGGCGCGATTGTTTCCAAATTTCCGCCACAATTGGGTATTTCTGCCTAATTCTCGACATTTTCTTGCCTCAATGTGGGTTCTTGTGCCATGAATTTATCGGGGCACTAATGCCTGTCGATTCTGACTGTCTGCTCGCAGTCAGGGTCGGTATTAAGAAGACCGAAAGGTTTTTTTGGTCAAATACGTCTGCAAAAGGACTGAGTGATATGGACTTCCAAGGCGTACAAACCAATACCATCAGTGTCGCACGCGGTGCGCATGTTGATGCCAATATTCCCAAGTACGGTGTGCTGCGTTTGGCACGTCAGCATGGTGCCATGGCAGGCAAGGCAGAGATGTCCGCCGAAAACGGGATGCTGACCTTATACTTCGCAGATGGCGCTTCGGTTAATCTAGACGCCCGCTAGACCGGAAGCTACGGCCTAGTCAACTGGCCGTATTGCTGCCGCCTCAAGTTGCCGGATATCTACTTCGCTCATGCCCTCACCTGCGCGGAATTCATCATAATAGACAATCAAGTTCGGCTTTCTACGACCCTTTTCCGCCTTGGCCCAGCGTTTGGTCCAACTGGAATAGACGCCACGTCGATGCGCAATTGGCCGGCCCGATGCGAGGCTTGCCGCGCTGACGAGGGGCCCTGAGTAATTGCAAACCAGACGCTGATCTACCCAAATCCGAAGGTAACCGTCGTTGCCTGCCGAGAAATTGGTGTTGACTATTATGTCGACCCATTGGCCCCTGCGCTCGGACAGATCAAAAAGGCGGCAGACATAGCCGTCATTTTCCGCACTGTCCCAGCTCATTGCCGCAGCAATATCGTTAAGCTGCACAACCAGATCACCGGATGTCGGATTCGCGGTTTTGCACAGGCTGGGATCGCAGTTGGCGAAATCGCCCTCATCTGCTCCCAATTGGATAAACCGGAAGATGGGTCTGTTGGTGCCACCCATGGTCCATTGGCCAAAAACCAGCCTTAAGGAATTCTTTTTTGTAAACGACGGCACCGATTCGTTGTAAAAGCTCCATCCGTACCAGGCATCCTGCCCGATCACGTTAGGCAGAGCATCACCGTCAAGTTCAATTTCTGCGCGGGCGCGCGGATTGGCGCAGTCACTGCCGCCGCAGTCCCCATCACGCAGCTCGAACCGCTCGGACCTATTGCCGCGCCGTACAGGATCACCTGCTGTAACTACACCGCGACGAAAGCTATGGGACGCGGGGCTCATAAGCACATCCGCGCCGGAAGGGGGTACAGACCGGTTTATGGTGAGATCGAGACCGCGTGTCACGCGATCAGGCACCAACGCCTGGCACCCGCCCAGCAAAAGGGCAACCGACAGTATGAAACCTTGCTTAAGGACCTGCATCTTCTTCTCCTTGACCCGTCTGACGCGGCGACTTGGGAAAATTAACCTATTCTCGTGCGCCTTTTGTGTTTTGATTGAGGCGGAAATAAGGCGCAGGTTTCGGCGCTGCACCTTGGAAACCTACAAGATATGGTAGCGAAACCAACATCCTGCGTGGGCGCGTGGCGCGAATGTCACATGGCTCCACTGCTGCTGTGGCGTTGAATTTTATGTCCTTTGACGTAGCGAGTCAGGCGCGCATACAAATAGCTAATAACACAGCTGCATCCGACTAACCGCAGCACAACATGAGGCAGAAAATACAATGGCAAAGATCAGCGTCTTTGGCATTGGCTATGTAGGTGTCGTTTCGGCTGCGTGTCTTGCGCAGGACGGACACGATGTCATCGCAGTCGATGTCGACACAGGTAAAATCAAAGCAATCAACGCAGGCCAAAGCCCGATCGTCGAAGAAGGTATCGACGATCTGGTGGCTCAGGTTGTCAAAGCAGGCAAACTGACGGCAACGGATGATTTTGCCGCTGCAGTGCGTGATACGGATATATCCTTTATCTGTGTGGGTACGCCGTCTGCCCCCGACGGGTCGGTCGGGCTAAGCTACGTCACCTCCGTTTGTGAGAACATCGGCAAGGCGCTGGCGAAGAAAGATACCTATCATAGTGTCGTTGTACGTTCGACCATCGTGCCCGGTTCCACTGAAGAAGCCTGTATTCCGGTGCTTGAGCAGACCTCTGGCAAGACTGCGGGCAAAGAATTCGGCGTAGGTTACTTCCCCGAATTCCTGCGCGAAAGCACGGCGATCGCCGACAACTACGCGCCCGGCCTGATCGTGTTCGGTTATCTGGACGAAGGCACACGCCTGATCCTGGAAGGGATCAACGAAAAGCTGCCGTGCGAAATGCATCAGGTCGCGATCAAGACCGCCGAGATGGTGAAATACACCTCCAACACATGGCGCGCGGTCAAAGTTACCTTTGCCAACGAGATCGGCAATATCGCCAAGGCCAGCGGTATCGACGGTCAGACCGTTATGGAAATCCTGTGCTCTGACGACAAGATTGCGATGAGCCCGTATTTCATGCGTCCGGGTTTCGCCTTTGGCGGCTCTTGCCTGCCCAAAGACGTGCGCGCGTTGCGCTATCTGGCGGGCAGCACTGGCACCCAGCATCATCTGTTGAGCGCCGTTCTGGAGGCCAACGAGGCGCAAATCGCCAAGGCCGAGAAGATGGTCATCGACAGCGGCACCAAAAAGGTCGGCTTTGTCGGGATCTCTTTCAAACCCGGTACCGACGATTTGCGTGAAAGCCCGCTGATTTCGCTGGCTGCTCGGTTGATTGGCAAAGGTATCGACGTTTCGATCTATGACCCCTTTGTGCAAGAAGCCTATGACACCAACACCCCCGGCGCAGGCCGTGGCAATGATGAAGTCCCGGATCTTCAGGCGCGCCTGGTCAAGAACCTTGATGACCTGATCGAAGGGGCCGGCACTGTTCTCGTGGGTAACCACTACAGCGAAACGGTTGAGCGGCTTAAGAAAGCGGCAACCGAGCGTCCGGTAGTGGATCTGACACGTCTCAACCGCGAGATGACGTCAGAGTCACAGTATCAGGGTATTTGCTGGTAACAGCTGGTCAGGGACTGACTCATGTTTTTGGCCGTCACGCATCTGGCGTATTTCTCGTTCGCCATTCTGTTGCTTTGTGCCGTTCCTCAGGGTTTCCTGGGGAATGCGCAGGGCGCTCAGGGCACGATCCTTGTGATCGGTGCGCTGGGCGCGTGGCGTTACACATGGGCGGTGACCAACTTCAGCCGGGCCTTGTGGTTCAAGCTGAGGGTTTATCCGCGGTGGCGCAAACTGCGCGATGAACGCTTTGCGCGCAGTACGGCAAAACATCACTGCTACTTCATGGTCACCAGCTACATGGTGGATCAGGATGTCACGCTGCCGGTTTACCGCTCCATCTTCCGCGCCGCCATGGCGGCGCGGGACGGTGCCACCATTGTTGTTTCCGTAGTTGATGGCATGGACGAGCGGCTGATCAAGGACATCTACCGCGCGATGGCCATTGACACGCGCCACGTCAAATTGGTTATCGACCGCATCAAATCAAGCGGCAAGCGCGACGCGATGCAGAAGGCGCTGCGCATTCTGGCGAGTTTTTCACCGTCGCATAATGACATCATGGTCTTTGTGGACGGCGACACGCTGGTCCCCGAAGACGTCTGGGCACGTTCTGCGCCCGTGTTCACCGACCCCAAGACCGGAGCGCTGACCACGGATGAGGCGTCGATCATCGGCCCTGATGGTTTGTTCAAAGACTGGTTCAAGCTGCGGTTCAACCAGCGGCAGGTCATGATGTGCTCGATGGGGCTGTCCAATCGTGTGTTGACCCTGACAGGCCGGATGAGCGTTTTTCGCGCCGATCTGTCCACGGACCCGACATTCGTGCGCGCGGTCGGGCAGGATTATCTGGATCACTGGCGTCTGGGTCGGGTCAACTTTCTCACCGGAGATGACAAATCTACATGGTTCTGGTTGCTGACCCACGGGTTCGAGACGGCTTATTTGCCCGATGTGCAATCTGCCAGCTATGAAGACCAGCCGCGTGACACTTTCTTTGACAGCGCCAAGACCCTGATGGTGCGCTGGTTCGGCAATATGATGCGCACCAATGGCCGCGCCATTCGTTTGGGACCCAAAGACATGGGGTTCTTCACATGGTGGTCGATCCTTGATCAGCGTGTGAGTTGCTGGACGACGATGGTGGGACCGTTGTCGGTGCTGATCACTGCCATTCTGGCAACACCGGTTGTTATTCCGCTGTATATCGCCTGGGTCATGATGACCCGCTACGTTTTCTGTGTTTACATTGCGCTGTTCAATCGTGAATGGTTCCCTATATCGCATCCCTTTGTCCTCTATTTCGGCCAGATTTCTGGCGCGATTATCAAGACTTTTGTGTTGTTCCGGTTGGACCGCCAGAAATGGACACGCCAGGGCAGCGGTGGTGGTGGACAGGTGTTGGCACTGCGCGACAGGATTAAAATGTATGAAAGCACCGTACATCATACACTGGCATATGGGTGGCTCTTGCTGGCCATCACATTTTTGAACACGCTGGAGTGAGGGGCGCATGACCGATCAGTCACCAGTTGCAAATGGAGAAAAGCCCGTAGTACCTGCGGGCTTCGGGTTTGAGAACGAGCATCCGATGCTCACGATGCCCTTCACGCTGCGCATCGGAGACAGTGTGTTCGAGGGCAAGCGTATCTCTGTCACGGCCATGGAGGTTGTCAGTCAGGGCGAAAGCTTTACCCACGGCAGCCGCGCGCTGGCGACGATCAACTTCCCGTTCGAGGATTTCGCAATCACGTTGATGGCCGATGTCACAGTCGGCCCCGGCGGGGATGGCAGTATCATCGAATTATTGTTCAGTGAGCCAACCGGCGCGCACCTCCCTCAGCTGCGCTATATCATGAACAGCTTTATTGCCGGCGATATCGCGACACTCAAGGGCATGATGGCCTACACCGGCCCGACCCAGCCCAAGGCTCCCAAGCCCAAAGCAGAGACAGGTTTGCGTGATCGCATCCGTTCCATCGCGGTCGCGATTGCCTCGCTTGTTATTGCGTTTCTGGCGGCCTTTGTTGTGTTCGGGCGCTACACCACCGCTTATGAGCAGCACCCGGTGTTTATCGGGCAGACCGGGTTAAGCATGCAGGCGACGGTGGCTGGCCAGCTAACGTACCTCGATGCAGATGCTGTCGCGGGTGATGTCGCATATACAATTGCAGCTACAACCGGAGATGTCCTTAGTTTTCAGATGCCTGCGGCCGGAAACGTGGAAATTGCTTCTGACATATTTGAAGGCGCAACTGTCCTTGCTGAGGACTTAATTCTGACAATTTTCGACGATAGCCCTGAATTAAGGTTAAGAACGATGATCAGCATTGAAGGGCTGACACGGGCATTGCGGGGTGATCCTGCACGTATCGAAATGAACGACGGGCGGACATTCCCGGTTCAGGTTACGGTACGCGACAATACCCGGTCAGCATCCCTCAAGGGTGATCTGTTTGTTCCAGTAGACCTGGCGGTAATTGGCGAAGGCCTGAAGCCGTCCGACATCAATAAGTCGGCGCGCCTGCGGTTGTCCAAAACACTGCGGGGCGTGTTTGGCTTCCGGCAGGAGAACGGACAATGACACGGATCACACCATTGATCATTTGCGGGGGCAACGGCACACGGTTGTGGCCGATTTCGCGAAAGCATTCTCCCAAGCAATTCCAGCGTATCGGCGGAGAGGGCACTATGACCTTTTTCCAGACCGCTGTGCAGCGTCACCGCGGTGAGGTCTTCAACGACCCCATCATCGTAACCGGCCGCATCCACGAGGGTATCGTGCGCAAGCAGTTGCAGGAACTTCAGGTCAAGGCGCGCATCATCTGCGAACCTATGGGTCGTAACACCGGCCCCGCCGTGCTGGCCGCCGCCGAAATCGCTCTTGCAAGTGATCCTGACACTATCTTTGTTGTCGTGCCTGCCGACCACGTTATCGAAGGCGATCTGGCGACGCCGCTGGGGGCATGTATTCCTGCCTGTGAAAACGGCAAGATTGTCACATTTGGCATCACACCACGCTATCCTGAAAGCGGCTTTGGCTATATCGTGGATGCCGGCCCGCTGGGGGATGATCCTTATGTGCGCAAGGTCGGTAGCTTTGTTGAAAAGCCCTGTACCGAAGATGCCACTGCATTGATCGAAAAAGGCAACGCCTTTTGGGCGTCCGGCATTTCCATGTTCTCGGCCGCCACAATCCAGTCCGAATACCGTAAGTTTGATCCCGTCACGGTAGATCATGTCGTGGACAGCATTTCGAAGGGGACAGCAGAAGAGGGCGTGTTCTATCTTGAAAGCACCTCTTTCGAAAAAGCCGCCAGTCACCCCACAGAAAGTGCTGTTTTCGAACGTACTGACCGGATCGCCTTTGCCCCGCTCAACGTTACATGGGACGATGTTGGCAGCTGGAAGGCGATGTATGGCATTTCCAAGCAGGACAAGGACGGCAACGTCATGCAGGGCAATGTGATTTCACACGGCGCGCATAACACGATGGTACGTGCAGACAGCCGTCTGGTTTCCGTGGTCGGCCTGTCGGATGTCATCGTCATCGATACGCCCGATGCACTGTTGGTTGCCCGTATGGATGACACCCAGAACGTCAAGGCCATCGTGGATGAACTCAAGCGCACCTCGCGCCCGGAAGCGGAACGCCATCACGAGGCCAAGCCCGCTATGGTGCCGATGATCGACCGCGACATTGTTTCGCAGCTTGCACCGAACGAGAACTATCAGGTTGGTGCCGCCGAAATCGCGGTTGGCAACACGCTGACGATTGAACCGGGTGATGCGCGTCAAGCGCTGGTTGTGCGCGGGCGCGTACATGCCACAGGCTCTGACTGGCAGAAATCCGTGGGCGAGGGTGGCCGTATCTATACCGATCCCAAAGCCCCGATCATCATTACCAACCTGTCGGATCAACCCGCAGAGCTGCTGTTTGTCACGCTTGCAACACCTGTTTTCCAGCCCAAGTCCATTGGACAGGTCGTAAATGCCTAAGCACTGGCGCCTCCATCCCTCGCATTTCTGCGCGATGATGGCGGTGCTGCTTGCGCCAGCGATGGCGTGGTCCGATGAGGGTCTTAACACCAGGGATTTACGCGCAAAGCTGCGGGTTATCGAGGCGCGTGCGCCGGAGGATGCCCTTGGCGCGCAGGATGTACCTGCCTTGCTGGCCGAACTGGGCCTGAAAGAGAACCTGCAACCGATTGCCAAAACGGCGATAGGATTCGGTGGGGCAGGCGGATTGTTTTCCCTGCAATCCGCGAAACCGGCCGCAGCGCAGCCTGGCATCACCGCGCAGACGGGCCCGGTAGATGTTTCCACTACAAACTTCCGGCTTATGCTGGCAACGCTTGCCCAGTCCTATACCGGCGTGAACAACCTTTCCGTTATCACAGCACAGGGCGCGCGTGGTCCTATTGCGCTTTCGGTGACTTCCGGCACTGTGACACTGGCCGATCTACAGTCCTTTTCGCATGCCAACGGATTTGCGCCCCGTGCTGATGGTACGTTGACCGCCCCGGTTGTCCTTTGGCCCGATGCCACATTGCGACTGGGAACAGGTGAACGGCTGGGGATGGCGCGCGACAGCGGGGCGTTCCTGATGTCGATGGGCCGGATTGAAGCGGATGGCGCCCTGATCGAATCCGTCGGTCCTGAAAACGCCTACGAACCCGGTTTCATGCCGTTCATTACCGTTCTTGCTGGCGGGTCGATTTCACTGAAAAACGCCACGTTACGGGGCTTGGGTTTTGGCAGAACAATCAAGTTCGCCGGCCTGACCGTTGCAGGCAATCCGATGATGCCTACCAAACAGGAAGTCGTGATCCAGGGCACTCTGTTTGACCAGATCAAGACGGTTACCATTGCGGGTGCACCGGATGCAGAGATCTCCGGCAATACCTTTCAGAATGCACGCAATGTGGCGCTGAACGTGATGGGGTCGCCGCGTACGAAAGTGCAGGAAAACCTGTTTCGAGGGGGCGCGCCCACAAATGCGATCCGCATTGATCTTGGATCGGATCGGGTGGAAATATCGGACAACCTGTTTATGGCCGGAAGCCGCGTGGCGGTACTCATCAATGGGGGATCAAACCATGTTCTGGTGCGTGACAATCTGATCTGGCGGCGTGACGGCGCGGGCATCAAATTCTTTGGCGCGCTTTGTGGGCGCGCCGAGGGCAACATTCTGATTGATAACGCGCAGAAGGGGATCGAAGTTCGTAAAAGTGACGGCACGGTGGTTCTGGACAATGTGTTCGCCGGAAATCGCAGCGCCGGTGTCTGGGTCTCCGCGCAAGCGGACGGTGCGCGCACTGCAGTGCGTGACAATACATTTGAAGGGAACGGGTCTGGCCTTGCTGCTGCCACGGGTGCCGAAATCTGGATCTCGGGCAATAATTTCAAACGCCAGCTGCCAAAGTTGCTGGACGGCGATATTGCCAGTTTGACGACTTCGGTTGTCAGAGATTTGTCCGGCTCTGGCCCGCTGCGGCTGGTGCGCGGCGCGTCTGAAACCCATCCTGCTGACGCACCTCTTTGCGGAGGTGACGCATGAAAACCGGCCTCATTCTTGCCGTCGGCCTAATACTGCCTCAGTTTGTGATGGCACAGGAAGAACGACGCGCGGTCATCCCTATTCTGGTTGCCTCCCCCGAGGAGACAGGACAGATATCTGTCACGGTTGATCCCGGACTGCGGTCCAGCAAACGTTTGCCGACAGCAGAATTGCGAAACGCGCGGGCTGCAATGCAAGCCGGCGAAAGCGTGAGCCCCGACAACCTGCGCCGTCTGGCAGATGCAGGCGACGGGCTGGCCGCGCAGCGGTATGTCCGAATTCTGTTGTCCGCTGATGACACAGCTGATCCATCCGATATTGCCTATTACGCGGCTGTTGCCGTGGGAACCGGTCGGGTATGGACGCTAAAACCGATGATAGAGGCGATGCACAGCCTTGATCCCAAGACAGAACCCAAGGCACGGGTCACAAAATACATTCGCGTCCTTTATCCTCACGCATGGGCAGGCAACAGTATTGCGCTCGATGCGCTGGTTGCATTCAACGGTAAAGGCCGCTTGTTTGGTCCGATGTCGGACAAAACCCGCGACCGGATATTGAACGAGGCCCGCGCACAAGGCGATGGCCGTACTGAACTGAGCCTTGCGATGGGGCTGCTTGAGAGGGCACGGGCAAGTGACACGCCTGATCCGCAGATCATTGCAAAGGCGCGCGCATATCTGGTGCTTGCACAGGGTTCCAATCATCTTGCCGTGCGGACCACCGCCCAAAACCTGATACTTCTGATAGACAACGGCTGACAATCGCGCGCTCAGGCGCAACAGTCTAAATGACAACCGGACAGCAGCAGGGGCTTGCAATGATACCGGGAAAGACAAAGCGCATCGCGCAACGAGCAGTAAAGCGGGTTAGACGGGCGGGCCTTTCAGGCTGTTGGGCGCTCCTTTTGGCGTGTTTTGCAAGCGGGCAGGCTATGGCGCAATCCGCGTATGGCTGCCAGGGACTTGGGACCCACGCAGCCCTGCCTGCCGTCGAAGGGGCCGATGGCGTGTTTTTCCGGATCCGACCCGATTTGCAGACCCATCAGGGACTGGCCGATGTGACAATAGCCCGCATCGCGACCCTGTCAAAGGCATTGGCGGCGCGCGGCACCACATTGATATTCATGCCCGTTCCTGCGCGCGCGCAGGTTCTGGCGCACAAGTTGCCTGCTGCAGCAAAGGATGTCGGATATGACCCTGATATTGCCTGGGCTGTCCGGCGCGATGTTCAGGCCAGAATGGAAGCGGCTGGCATTCGTGTCGCGAACCCCCGTCTTGCACTTCGCCGCGCGACCCTTGCGGGGACAAATGTTTTCTTTGGAACCGATCCGCGCCCCACCACTGACGGGATGAAAATCATGGCGCGGGTGTTGGCGGATGTTCTGGCCACAGACCCCGACACGAAAGGCCTCCCGCGGGCGGCATTCACAACAACCAAAGGGGCAACAGACACCGCTCTACCGTCTGCCATGCGCGCTCAGTTGCAGCTTGCCTGTCAGGATGCCTTGCCTGCGGTGCGCACCGAGCGGTTCGGTACGGTCGGGGCGATTGCAGCAGAGGTGGCCACCACGGGTGTCGTCGCGGTGATCGGCACAGAAATGACCGGCACGCCGGTTTTGAACTTTTCAGGATTTCTAAGTGAATTTAGCGGCCTGAGGGCAGGGTCATATGGCGTTGACGGCGGAGGTGCGTTTGCTGCGATGTCGTCCTATCTGACCTCGGTAGATTTTCAGGCTGCCCCGCCCCAAATTTTGGTTTGGGAGGCCCCGGTCTGGACACGCTTTGGCGATTTTGGCGACCAGCCGATGGCTGAGCTGATCGCAGCGGCCTCGCAGACCTGTACCACGTCGCTAAGCCTGCAACCGGGTAGTGCTGCAAATCGACGGACTGCTGATCTCAACCGCTTGCAAACCGGTCAGCCTGTTGTGCTTGAACTGGACACCGACGGCGTAGGCGCGGGGCAGGTCACCTTCCATTTCACAAGTGCGGATGGACAGACCCGCAGCCGTTCAATTTACCGCCATCCTGATCAGGTTAGAACGGGCCGCTTTTATCTGTCGTTGTCAGGTCTGGAACAAACCGGCCTGCGCCACGTCGATATCGAACTGCCCGAGGCGTTTGGCCCGCAACCGCGTCTCAGCGCCTGTTTGCAAGGGAGTATGCCATGATCCGCCCGCTTGTCTTGTGTACCGCACTGGTGCTGGCATCCGTTGCTCAAAGTGCTTCGGCGCGGACAGTCACCCTTGATTTCCTGCCTCCTCAAATGGAGCCGCGTGATATTTGCGCGCCTTCCGTCCGCAAGCCCAAGGCGGATGATCTAAGCGTCGATGGCAAGGATATCGAACTGACCGATCCGGATCGCATCCGCTATCTGCGGCGTGATATCCGCGTGTATACGAATGAGGACGCGGCGCGCTATTTTGATTTCATTGACGCACTGATCGAACGCCGCGGTGCGATCGACGGTGATTTTACGCCAGTTGATCAAGCCTTTGATCGCGTTGATCTGTGGCTGCGTGCGGGACGACTTGAGGCGTTACAGGATGCAGGCCTGATCGAGAGTTTGCGGACGCGCATCGAGGAGATGAGCAATAATCAACGGGTGACGCTCGCCCGATTTTACGCCGATGGTGTGGGTGTCGAAAGAGACATCGCTTTTGCACAGGAATTGATCCGCGAAGCGGCCTATGGCGGTAACGCGAGTGCCCTGCTTGAGATTGCGCGACTTGCCCAGAACGGGGATCTTGTCGAGGGTTGGGATGCGCCCCTTGATCTGACGATCACGATGGCTTTTGGTGGTATCCTTGGCGGGCTCGACAGGGGGGTCTGCCGACGCGCGGAGCAGATTGCACAGGCCTATATCAAGGGGGATGTCGTCACCGCCAACCCCGCACTGGCACGTGCATGGTTCCGGTTTGCCGCAGATATGGGACGGTCGGAATCCGCATGGCGGATGGTTGAATACCATCTGAACGCAGACGCCGCTGAGCAGGACAACATCGAGCTGCGCCACTATTTGAAGCAGGCGGTACGCCTCGGGATCAGCGTTTCTGCAGCGCAGGAAGTAGCATTGGTGTCCTCCGGGGCTGTAACCCAATCGGAACTGGTTGAGATCCTTGGGTTCAACCACCCCCAAGACGGTCGGCGCACAAAGCAAAGTCTGACACCTTTGTTGCAGTTGGTTGTCAATATCGATGGCCTTGAGGCAGACGAAGACAGCCTCTACCTCGACTATCTGCGCGAAATCACCCAGATGGCAGAGGCCCCCGGGCAGGTTTTCGACAGGCTGGCTGGTGAAACGCTGGTGCGCCGCGGCCGCTGGGCCGGTGAAGCCGAAGCGATTTCCTTACTGGAAGAAGCGGTCAGGCGCGGCGACGCATCCGCGCAGCAGCGGCTGGCAGGTATGCTGGTGCGCTATCGCGACGATCCGGCGCAGGTTGCGCGAGCTGAAACGCTGCTCATGGATGCGGTCAGCCGCTTTGGCTTGGCGCCCGCAATGGATGATCTGGACAAGCTTTACCGCTGTCAGGTGACTGATGCGCCGCGGCTGGTTCAGGCGGATATCTGGGCAGCCAACTACCGCGCGTCAGGGCATGAGCAAGTCGGGATCAGTGCGTCGGACTTACTGGCGCTTGCGCCCGCCCGCACACCTGAAACCATTGCCGAAATACAATCAAAGGCGCTGGACAGTCGTAGCCAGATGATTGCCTCGCAGGCGCAGCGGGTACAGGCCAATCCTTTGTCCTCGAAAGCCGCATTGCGGTACTGGGCCGATCAGGTCAACCAGTCCGATCAAGCCTTGGAAGCATTTGCCGAGCTGGAATTCGAACTGGCCCGCACACCGGCGCAACGCGATATCGCAATTGAGTTTTTCCGCCGCGTGTATCTTAATAACGGGGTGACTACCGCGCTGGATCTTGCGATTGCGCTGGTGGATTACAACGCCCGTGATCCCGAAATTGCCAAGGAAGTTGTTACACTGCTTACCATGGCAGGCAATCGCGGCGAAGGCGGTGCGATCAGGCTGCTTGCGCGCCTGCAATCACGAACGCGGCCAGAGGCCGATGTCTATGCGCAGTTTGCCAAGCAGATCGAGGCGCGGGGTGATTTTCTCGCGTTGATGTTTGCCATGCCCTACATCTCGAAGGCACAGCTTGACGACTATACAGACCGCGCGGTTTCCCTGATGTCCTGCACGACCAAAGATACGGATGAACTTGGCTCTGCCGCCGCCCTCCGGGGTGATCGGGTGCAAAGCTATCAATGGCGTCAGGTGGGGCTGAATTTTGAATTGGGCAGTACGCTGTCCAAGTTACGGTTGAGCAACGCACAGATGAAGTGGTTTGACGATGGTGCCGCCCCTGATCCGGTTGACGTCGCCAGCCGTAGTCTTGCGGAAGGGGACCTGAACGCGCGGATGCGCCTGATTGAGCTGACCGCAAACCCCGATCTGGAAAGCTATGATCCGCAGACCGCGTCGGTTCAAATTGTAGCTGCCCTGCAGGAAAGGGTCGCGGGCGATATGGCCAGCCTTGCCGCGACACTGCGCGTCACACCCGACGCGGTTCGCGACCGGGTTGATGAAAAGGTGAATTCCGACGCGATCCTCCGCTCGGCAGCAGAGTCGGGAGATGTGGCGACTGCCTATGAATACGCCATGTTACTGCGCGCCAGAGCAGCGTCTACGAATGCTCTGACCCAATCGGCAAAGTGGTTGCAGCAAGCGGCAGAACGCGGGCATCGGGATGCGATGTTTGAATATGGCTATGTATTGGGCTTTGGACTTGGCCGACAAGCAGACGCCGCCGAAGCGTTATCATGGTTGGATCAGGCCGACCGCTCCGGCCATCCGCGCGCCGCAGAGGTTGCGCGGATGGTGCGCATCAAAGGTGGATTGTGAGAATGGTTCGCTGGGCTGCTGCGATTGCATTGGGATTGCCCGGCGCGGGCTGGGCGGCGGAATGCGCGCCATTCGCGGATCCTGTCCTCGATCTGGCGTTTGCGAGCCGATACGTGGCGGACGATGACACCAGTTCCGAAATCGATCCCGAACGCAAAGCCGAGGCCGAAGCCTCTTTGAAACCGCTTGATAGTTTTATCGCCAATCTGGCGGACCGAACGGATAGTGCCATCGAAACGGGGGATCGCGCGGCCGCCGCCTGCGTTCTCGCAGAGTTGGCAAGTTGGGCGGAAGCAGACGCATTGTCGGACCTTGGCACCCAGACAGTAGAATTGACCATCGGGTCGCGGCTGGCTGCTCTTGCATTGGTGGCGGGGCAGGTCGCCCCAGCCGGGCAGCCTGAAGATTTCAGCGCAGTCAGTCGCTGGCTGACGCGCCGGATGGACGCACAGATGACATTCTGGGAAAACGCCCCCTCCGGATCAGCACAGGGGAATTTGCGCGCCTGGGCCGCGCTGGCCGGGGCGGCAGTTGCATTGGTGACCGATGATGCGGTCGCGCGCGGGTGGGCGGCATGGTCGGTCAGCTATGTTGCCTGCACTGCCAACCCTGATGGCAGCCTGCCCCAGGAGATGATCCGCGGTCGCCTTGCGCTGCACTATCAGCTGCATGCGGTTGCGCCACTCACCGTTGCTGCCGCCCTGTTAGAACAGCAAGGCACATCGGTGATGGATAAATGCGACCGCGCATTGGACCGGGTCGTGGAATTCACCCTGGCAGATATCGCGGCTGACGGCGCAGCGAGCGCCGCCCGAACAGGAGAGCCGCAATCGCTGACAGGCGGCCTGTCAGCGCTCAAGGATTTTCAGCTGTCATGGAGTGAGGCGTGGCTTCGGTTGCGCGCAAATCCCGTGTTGGAGGCTGCCATAGCGCCAAGGCGGCCATTGCGTTATTCCAAGCTGGGTGGTGATCAAACCCGCATCTGGCAAATCCCGCCGTAGGAACCAGCATTCGTTCGGGGTTGACGGTTGCACTGTTGGATGCCGCGAAGCGATCTATTACACTGCAATCGCAAGGGCCGTTGCGGTTCTGGTGTTCCACCAGTTTACCGTACGGCATTCAATATCGGTATCGGGAGTTTTGGCAGATGGCAACATTCGTACTTGTTCATGGTGCGTGGCACGGTGGATGGTGTTGGGCACCAACCGAGGACGCCTTGCGGGCAAAAGGCCATAAAAGTTTTGCGCCGACGATGACGGGCCTTGGTGATCGCAGCCATTTGCTGCGCGGGGACATCACGGCAGACTCCCATGTGGAGGATATCGTCAACTTCATCAACTGGCGTGATCTGGAAAACGTGATCCTTGTCGGGCATTCCTACGGGGGCATGGTGGTGACCGGAGTTGCAGGCCGGATCGCAGACAAGATCAGTGGTTTGGTTTATCTGGATGCGTTCGTGCCGGATGACAGTGACGTTTCCCTGTTTGCTCAAGCGAATCCGGAACGGATGGCCCGGTTCCAGACGCAAGTCGATGCCGGAGCAATCGCAGTTGAACCGGATACGTTCGATTCATGGACAGACAATCCAGTGACCAAGGAATGGTTGATCAAAAAATGCACGCCACAGCCCTTCGGGACTCTGCAAAACGGGGTGACCCTGACGGGGCGTGAAAACGACGTGGCCCACAAGCATTACATTGTCGCGGGTCGGAACAAACCTTCTGCCTTCTGGGCACAGTATGAAAAGGTGCGCGACCGACCGGGCTGGACCAGTGACAGTATCGATTCAATGCACGACGCAATGGTTGATGCAGCCGACGATCTGGCAGAAAAACTGGACGCATATGCCAGTTTCATTGGGGCGGACTAACAATGGCGAGCAAGCCGGGCCGACGGACTAAAGAAGCGTTACGGGACCAGCAAAATCCAAACGCATTACCGACGAACCGGCTGCGCCAACTGCCACGTAGAGCCCCATTTCTCCTCAGGTTGCGGTGCCGCCACGGTTCCATCCGCGCCCTTCGGTTCCGAACATCTCATACCCGGTATCGGTCACCGTCAGGGTGTCCTCCAATTTGATAAAGCCGCGTTTAGGGTGCTGCATATGGGTTTCGATCGACAGCACCATACCGGCCTTGAGCGGGGTGTCCGCATCCCGGCCTTCATAGGTAACAGGGTGATTGGTGAGCAAAAAAGGCGCTTCGTGGCTGACCAGACCCATGCCATGACCAAAGAAATCGGTATATTGCCGGTTGGGTTGTTCTGCCAGTGATGCCTGCCCCGCAGCAATTACGGCCGCCCCCGGCACGCCTGCTTTGACTTGGGAGAAGGCGGCTTGCTGGATTTCCTCGATCTCGCCCAACAGGTCGACAAGCTCCGAATCCGGCTCACCCAGAACGCCCATGCGGCAGATGTCACCGATGTATCCGTGCAGGTTGCCACCGGAATCTATCGACAAGACTTCGCCCTCGGCCCATGCCTGATCCGATCCGGCGCGGTTGTGGCTTGCCCCTAGGGTCAGCAGGCAATAGTCAAATTCGAGCCCGCGTTTGGTTTCCTCCTGCCGCAGCCGTTCGATGATCTCGTGTTTTGTGCTGCCTGCGCTCGATGCACTGATCGTTGCCTGCATGGCAGCGGTAATTTTTGCGGAGGCTTCGCGCAGCAATGCCAGTTCGGTAGGGGATTTCACTGCGCGCAGGTTTTCCAGTACCGACGTTGCATCCAGAAACGCCGAATTGGGCAACGCGTCGCGCAGCAGGTCTTGGGAATCCGATGGCAAAAAGGGCGGTTCGACCCCGATACGACCTTTGGTAAAGCGGATCTTTTCCAGATGGGTGATGGCCTGTTGCATGCTGTCCACACTGCCCCACGCCATCGGGTAGAAATGCGGCACCCAGAAGGGTGCGTTCTCGTGTTCGCCCTTCTCCATTGTGTTGGCGACATAAGCGGTCTTGTCGCGCGCGCCTTTGATGTAAACGATCACGGGCAGATAGCGCCCATGCCCGATCGCATCCATCGCGGAAAAGAAGATGAACTTGTAACCGCCCAACAGGTACTGAACATTGTGTTTGGACGTGACCAGCAGTGCGTCCAGTCCGGCGACTTCCATCAGGTTGTCCAGATGGTCGAAATCATAGCTGAGGTCTGTCATGTCAGGTGTCCTTGGTATTCCGCGCGGGGATCAGGTGGAAATCGGGCAGGTCAGCGCGAGCCTCCCCCAGTCAAACCCGAAATTGTCCACGTCGTCGGGATAGACAAAGTGTTTATCCATCGTGTCCATCACGCATCTCCCTTGTTGTTTCTGGTCACATCCATGTCTTTGAACAGTTTGATCTGGTCACGGATCGCGATTTCGGTAGGCAGCCGTTCCGCACTGCTGGCACCGTAAAAGCCGTGGCATCGATCACAATGGTTCAGCACAAATGCCGCGTCGTCGGGCATTGCAATCGGTCCGCCGTGGCAGATCACGATCACATCCTCGCGCACGCTGCGGGCTGCGGCGGCAATCGCGTCAATCTCGGCCACGCAATCTTCAAGGCTTTTGGCGGATGTCGCGCCGATGCTGCCGCCGGTGGTCACGCCCATATGGGCCACAACAATGTCTGCCCCTGCCTTGGTCATGGCGATCGCCTCTTCAGGGTTGAACACATAGGGGGTGGTCAAAAGGTCAATCGCATGTGCCTGTGCGATCATATCAACCTCAAGGCCATAGCCCATGCCGGTTTCCTCAAAGCTCTGGCGCATCGTGCCGTCGAACAGACCGATAGTGGGAAAGTTCTGCACGCCGGAAAAGCCCATCATCTTGAGCTCTGCCAGAAACTGCGGCATCAGGATAAACGGATCGGTGCCATTTACCCCCGCCAGAACAGGCGTGTGTTTGACCACCGGCAGCACCTCGACCGCCATTTCCTTGACGATCTCGTTGGCGTTGCCATAGGCCAGCAATCCGGCGGATGACCCGCGCCCTGCCATGCGGTAGCGCCCTGAGTTGTAGATCACGATCAGGTCAATACCGCCTGCTTCTTCTGATTTGGCAGACAGGCCGGTGCCAGCGCCGCCGCCGATAATGGGTCGGCCAGCGGCAATCAGACCGGCGAAGTTCTTGAGGATCATGTCGCGCGCAATGGCTGTCATGGAGTGTCCTGTGCAATGTTCAGATAGGCCTCTGCCGCCGCGGCAGAGAAGGCGGGATCGTTGATGTGATAGGGCAGCCGCTGGATGTGGCGGCTTTCCGTTTGTTCAAGATGTTCTTCGAGTGCCTCAAAGAGGGCTACGGTTGCAGGCGGATCCCAGAATGGACCGCCTTCTATATCAAGGGCCGATACGCCCTTTTCAGGTAACAACAGGCAGACGGGGCCAGTCGCCTTGTTCAGTTTATCAGCGATCCAAACCCCGATACGGGCGCACTCTTGCGGTGTTGTGCGCATCAGGGTCACGTTGGCATTGTGATGATAGAACAAGCGGTCGCGGAACTTCTGCGGGACCGTGTCCGGCGCCCAGAAATTAACCATGTCCAGTGCGCCCACGGAACCGATATAAGGCCGCCCGCTGGCAACCACCGCATCCAGCCGCGTGGCCCCTGCAGAGAGCACGCCGCCGACCAGTTCATCAGCAATTTCTGTTGTGGTAATGTCGATCAACCCGTTCAACATTCCCTGTTCAAGCAATTGTTCCATGCTACGCCCGCCTGTGCCGGTGGCGTGAAACACCATGCAATCATACCGGTCATCAAGCTGCGCGGTGATCTGCGTGACGCAGGGCGTTGTAACGCCGAACATGCTGAGGCCGATGCTGGGTCTGGCGATGCCGATAGGGTTATAAGGATGTGCTGCCATGCCCAGAACCGCCTGCGCCGCATTGTGCAGAATGTGGCGGCTGATCCGGTTCAATCCTGCAAGATCGGTCACGGATGGCATCATGATAATGTCGCTGGTGTCAACGAAAGGCGCAACATCACCGGAGGCGAGTGTCGAGACCATGACCTTGGGCACGCCATAGGGCAGGGCCCGCATGCCTGCCGTGATCATTGATGTTCCGCCGCCCCCGCCGATGCCAATGATTGCGGTGATCTGGTTCTTGTTGATTGCACAGAAGTTGGCAAATGCTTGTCCCATCGCCGCCACAGATTGCCCGCGATCTGTCGATCCAAAGACCGCATTGATCCCGCCGGGATGATGTTTTGCCACCTCCTGCGGGGTAACATTCATCGGGCTGGCCGCCGCTCGGGTCCCTACATCGACACTACACACCTTTTGCCCATGAGAGGATAACAGACCAATAAGATAGGTCATTTCCTCTGCCTTCGTATCAGATGTTCCCACAAGATAAATCACAGAAATAAGCCCCTAGACCTTCAGAAAGTGCAAAACTGGTCGGGCCAGATTGCGGTGATTTTCGGATATCCTGAATCGCTACTCTGCAGATCAACGTTGAATCAAACAAGCCCTGTGTGCGTAATTTTTCTTAAAAAAGGATGGTTTTATTGGCTCACCGGAGCGTAAAGACGGCGCCAGATGAGAGCAAACAAAGTCTTGACAGCCTCTTTCATCTGGTATTACCAAAATAGATACACGTTCAGCACTGGTCGGCTGCTTCCACTGGCGTATTTCGTGCCATCGGAGGTCAGGGCGTCAAAAACGCAGTTCGGAAAACATATCTGGGAGGATTTGGAAATGAAGAGGAATTTGAAAGGACTGCTGGCGGGTGTCGCACTTGGCGCACTGTCGGTTTCATCTGCTTGGGCCGAAGATCTGGTGATCTTCTGGGCAGAATGGGACCCTGCCAATTACCTGCAGGAACTGGTCAACGAATATGAGGAAGAAACCGGTATTTCGGTTACCGTTGAAACCACCCCGTGGTCCGATTTCCAGACCAAAGCATTCACCGAATTCAACGCCCGCGGCAGCGCATATGACATGATCGTCGGGGACAGCCAGTGGCTGGGCGCGGCATCCGAGGGTGGCCATTACGTCGATATGACAGAGTTCTTTGCCGAGCATAACATTGCCGAGGTCATGGCGCCTGCAACAGTGAAGTATTATGCGGAATATCCGGGAAATTCAGGCAAGTACTGGGCGATCCCCGCCGAGGGTGACGCGGTTGGCTGGTCGTATCGAAAAGACTGGTTCGAGGATCCGTCCGAGATGGCCGCGTTCAAGGAAAAATACGGCTATGATCTGGCACCGCCGGAAACTTGGGCGCAGCTGACAGACATTGCAGAGTTCTTTCATCGTCCCGACGAGAACCGCTATGGCATCGCAATCTACACGGACAACAGCTATGATGCGATGGTCATGGGGGTGGAAAACGCGATCTTTTCCTATGGTGCAGAGCTGGGTGATTTTGAAACCTACGACGTCGAGGGTTTTGTCAATTCACCCGAGGCAATCGCCGCGCTAGAGAACTACAAGAAGCTTTACAGCTACACCCCTCCGGGCTGGGCCAAGACATTCTTTGTCGAAAACAATCAGGCGATCACCGAAGGTCTTGTGGCCATGTCGATGAACTACTTTGCCTTCTTCCCCGCGTTGCTGAACGAAGCGACAAACCCGCATGCTGCCAACACCGGCTTCTTCTCCAATCCGGCAGGTCCGGGTGGGGCAAAGCACGCCGCACTTGGGGGGCAGGGTATCTCGGTGGTGAGCTACTCTGAAAATCAGGAAGAATCGATGAAATTCCTGGAGTGGTTCATCCAGCCGGAGGTACAAAAGCGCTGGGCGGAATTGGGTGGGTATACCGCTCACGCCGAAACACTTGAATCCGAAGAGTTCCGTCAAGCGACGCCCTATAACGAGGCGTTTTACCAGACCATGTTTACCGTTAAGGACTTCTGGGCTGTCCCAGAATTCGCAGAGCTTCTGACGGCGGCGAACCAGCGTCTGTATCCGTTTATTGTCGGGGACGAAGGCACAGCGAAAGAAACGCTCGACGCGCTGGCTGCCGACTGGAAATCGACCTTTGAAAAGTATGGGCGCGGGCAATAATCCACAGCATTTTGGCCTGACAAAAGGGGCGCTGCGGCGCCTCTACCTTTCCCCACCTCCGAGACTCAAGGATGCTAACCAGTGGCCTCTGAAGTAATGACAAGATTGGATCCCAAGTCGCGCGCAGCGGCAAAGGGCCTGAGCGATCTTACCATCCGGAACCTGTTCATTATCCCGACGATTGCGTTTCTGATCATCTTCAACATCTTCCCGCTGCTGTATTCGCTCGGTTACTCGTTTACCGATTTCCGCGCCTCCACCCGTGCCCCCGCCAACTTTGTCGGATTGCAGAATTATCGTGACCTTCTCAGCGACCCTTTCATTTGGAAGAATTTTTCGATCACTGCCAAATACGTACTGATATCAGTCACAGGGCAGGTGATCGTTGGCTTTGGCCTTGCCATGCTGCTGAACCGCGCGATCCCGGCCAAGGGGTTGATCACCACGTTACTGCTGCTGCCGATGATGTTGTCGATGGCGGTCGTCGGGTTGTTCTGGAAACTGCTTTACGATCCTAACTTTGGCATCATCAATTACTTCCTCGGACTGGGAAAATTCGAGTGGCTTGCCGACCCTGATATGGCGTTATGGGCGATTGCGATTGTCGACATCTGGATGTGGTCGCCGTTTGTGATGCTCTTGTCTCTGGCTGGCCTGTCTGCAGTGCCCAAACACCTTTACGAAGCCGCGGAAATTGACCGCGCCGGCAACATATACACATTCTTTCGCATTACGCTGCCGCTGGTTGCGCCGATCCTTATGATCGCGATCATCTTTCGCACGATGGAGGCGTTCAAGACATTCGATCTGGCCTATGTTTTGTCGTCCCAGCCCAATACCGAACTGATTGCCATTCGCCTTTACAAGATGGCGTTTCAGGAATGGCAGACAGGGATGTCGTCCGCGTTTGCCTATATCGTGCTGATCATGGTTGTCGCGATCACTAATATTTATGTGAAATATCTCAATAAAGTGAAGGCGCGCTAAGATGGCAGGTGTCCGTACCACCCGCGAAAAGTGGACCAATCGCACAGCGATTGTTGCTGTGTTCATCGCCCTGATCATCATGCTGACACCGATCTACTGGATCGCGGCCACCGCGTTCAAGCCGCGTAATCTGGCCACGACAATCCCGCCAACAGTGGTCTTTACGCCGGAGGTATCACCCTTCGTCAAGCTGTTCACCAAACGCAGCCAACTGCGCGAACAGCCCACGCAAGAGGAATACGACGCCGCCCCGTGGTGGGAACAGATGGTCTTTGACGGTGGCGAAAAGGTGGTGCGTAACCGCAAGACAGGCGAAGTGCGCTCTTCCGGGTACGGGGACCGCTTCAAGAACTCGCTGATTGTCTCGATCATCTCGACGGTGTTGGCGGTGTCTATGGGCACACTTACGGCCTACGGATTCAGCAGGTTCAAGGTGAAGGGCGAGGACGACTGGCTGTTTTTTATCCTGTCGACACGCATGTTACCTCCTGTGGTTGTCGCGATCCCGATGTTCCTGATGTATCGGGTGGTCGGGTTGAACGACACGCATCTGGGGCTGATCATCCTATATACCGCTTTCAACCTGTCGTTCGCTGTCTGGATCATGAAGGGTTTCATCGACGAAATCCCCAAGGAATATGAAGAGGCGGCATTGGTGGATGGCTACACCCGCATGCAGGCGTTCTTTAAGGTTGTGCTGCCAGAGGCACTGACCGGAATGGCTGCCACAGCCGTGTTCTGTTTCATTACGGCGTGGAACGAATATGCCTTTGCGCTGATCATGACCAACCGCAATGCGCAGACAGCCCCCCCCTATATCCCATCGCAGGTCGGTTCCGGCCTGCCGGACTGGACCGTTATCGCGGCAGGTACGTTGTTGTTCCTGATCCCGGTCGCAATCTTCACCTTTCTTCTCCGCAATCACCTGCTGCGCGGCATGTCCTTCGGAGCGATCCGCAAATGAGTTTCCGGTCTATCAATCACCGCTTCCTCGCCCCGGCCGCACAGAGCCTGATGATCTTTGGCATCATTTCCCTATGCCAGCCGTGGAGCCTGTTTTTGCATAAATATGGCGTCACGCTGACTCTGGTCGGGCTGGTGGCATTCATGATCACGTCGAAAATCGCGCCTGAACCCGAACCCGAAGAGGATGTGTTCGACGAAATGGACAGCGGCAGGGCCATCAATGACGGAGACAAGACCTGATGGCCCAGATCGAGATGCGCAATGTCCAGAAGTTCTTCGGCAATAATCAGGTCCTCAAGGACTTGAACCTGACCATTGAGGATGGCGAATTTGTTGTGATGCTGGGCCAGTCGGGGGGCGGTAAGACCACCGCCTTGCGTGCGATTGCGGGACTTGAGACAGTGACAGCGGGAAAGATCCTGATCGATGGAAAGGAAGTACAGGACCGCAAGGCAGCAGATCGTGACATCGCGTTCGTGTTCCAGTCCTTCTCGCTTTATCCGCATATGACGGTGCGCGAAAACATTGCCTTTCCCTTGCGTGCGGTCCGGATGGACGCAGCGGAACGCAATCGCGCGGTGCATGAAACAGCCGAGACATTGCAGATTTCCCAGCATCTTGATCGGAAACCATCGGCGCTGTCGGGGGGTGACATGCAGCGGGTTGCAATTGGCCGCGCGTTGGTGCGCCGTCCGCAGGCGCTGTTGATGGACGAGCCGCTCGGCGTTCTGGATGCCAAACTGCGTGAACAGATGCGGACAGAGATAAAGCGTCTCCACATCGCACGCGGGTCAACCTCTGTTTATGTGACCCACGACCAGATCGAAGCGATGAGCCTCGCGGACAGGATCGTCATTTTACATGACGGCGTTTTGCAACAGGTAGGCGCCCCCGACGAGATTTACCTGCGGCCCAAGAACCTGTTTGTCGCGAAGTTTGTCGGCTCTCCGGTGATGAATATTTCTGATGTTCAGATCGATGGGTCAAACGTGTTGCTGCACGGGGCCGAGGGCGGATTTACATTTGATGAGAGGGTGCTTGCCGGTTTGCGCAATGTGGCAACCGGCGTCTCGCTTGGCATCCGCCCCGAAGCGGTTCTTCTCAAACAATCGAAATCCAACGGATATGCGCGTGCCGCGACCACAAACATCGAACCCCTTGGCAGCCATGACATTGTGGACGTGCGCCTAGGCGACACCACTTTGAGGGCCCGCACAGAAAGCGGATTTGTCAGTGGCGAAGGGCAGGAAGTCTGGGTCAGCCTTGATCCGGCACAGGCGCATTTCTTTGATAAGCAGACCGAGCTGAACCTCGCAGGAGCGACCTGATGGCGGATATCGCGCTTCACGGGATCACAAAGAAATTTGGTGCTAACACCGCGCTGCGCGGCGTGGATATAGACATCAAGGATGGTGAATTCTTTGTGCTGTTAGGCCAGACGGGGGCAGGTAAAACCACCACCCTGCGGGTGATTGCAGGACTGGAAAAACCTGATGCCGGTACCGTCATGATTGAAGGGCAGGATGCTACAAACTGGAACGCGGCCCAGCGGGATGTTGCGTTGGTCTTGCAGCAATACTCGCTCTATCCGCGCCTGACCGTGCGGGGCAATCTGGAATTCCCACTCAAATCGCGGACTCAGAATTTCACCGCCGATGAGATTAAGGAACGTGTGGAACAGGCCGCAGAGACGCTGCAAATTACCCGCCTGCTGGACCGCAAAGTTGAAAAGCTGTCAGGCGGCGAAATGCAGCGCGTTTCCATCGGGCGCGCGATTGTGCGCCAGCCGCGGGTTTTTCTGATGGACGAACCGCTGTCAGCCCTTGATGCGAACCTGCGCGACGTATTGCGGGTCGAGCTGAAAAAACTCCACAACGAATTGGGGGCAACCTTTGTCTTTGTGACACATGATCAGGTCGAGGCAATGTCGATGGGCGACAAGATCGGTGTGTTGAATCACGGCAAGCTGGTTCAGGTCGGCACCCCGGAAGAGATTTACAAGAGACCGATCAACACCTTCGTCGCGCGCTCTGTCGGGACGCCGCCGATGAACCTGATTGATGGTACGTTGGACGGCGAAATGGCGGTGATTGATGCGGGCGGCTATCGTTTGCCGCTGACAAACCCGCCAGATGCCGACGGACAAAAAATGCGCTTTGGCATTCGACCCGAAAATGTTGTGCTCGCGCCGGATGGCCCCGTGGAGGGCCGGGTTTTTGATCTGGAAAACCACGGGGTTCTGAAAATCCTGACCATTGACCTTGAGGGGATACATCTCCACGCCACTGTGCCTGCACGGATGCCTTATAGCATCGACGACACAGTGCAGTTTGGCTGGAAGCCTGAACAGGTCCTGTATTTTGATCCCGAAACCGGACGTAATATCGCGCTGCGCTGAAGCGATCAGTCAAACCGCGCGCGAAACCTGTCCCAGACTTCGGGATTGCAGAAATTTTCAGGCTTTTCTCCGGCCAGTATGCGCGTGGTCTCTGCCACAACGCCCTGACCCATGCGCAACATGCTTTCCTCTGTGATCCCTGCCATATGCGGGGTCAGGATCACGTTGGACAGGGCATAAAAGGGATGGTCCGCAGGCAGGGGCTGCATGCTGAAGACATCAATAGCGGCACCTCCCAGATGGCCTGAGGCGAGGGCATCTGCCAGTGCCGCCTCATCCGTTACCGCACCACGTGAGACGTTGATAATGATCGCGCCCGGTTTCATCTTTGCGATCGCAGCACGGTTTATGATGCCTTGGGTCTGGTCGGTGAGCGGGCAAGTCAGCACCAATGTATCTGATTGCATCAGGAGCTTATCAAGCGATACAGATTCGATCCCTCTCGGCAGGTTTGCGGGTGTGCGGGTGTGCGCGATGATCTTGCAGCCAAACCCGTGCGTGGCCATCGCGGCAACTTTGCGCCCGATGTTGCCCACGCCCAGAATACCGACTGTGCGACCTGACAACTC
>JBARUV010000128.1:0-9892 GCA_049645905.1 Sulfitobacter sp. | reverse complement strand
TGGACGACATTGATGCGCCATTGACGCCGATCCCCGGTGACATTCCCTCGCCACTCGAACGCCCGCCGGGGTGTGTCTACAACACAAGATGTCAGGAGGTTATCGGACCCCGTTGCGCCACCGAGATACCGGCGTTTTCGCAGGTTGATACCGATCACGCCGCCGCATGCCACCTTCATGATCCGGCAAGGGCCGTGACATGAGCCAGAAACCACTGATCACGGCGCAGAACCTGTCGGTCCACTATCCGTTGCGCGGTGGGTTGATCGGGCCGAAACCCTTTGTCGGAGCCGTCGAAAATGTCAGTATCGAAGTGGCCCCCGGCAGCTTTTTCGGACTTGTCGGTGAGTCCGGATCGGGCAAGACAACGCTGGGCCGGGCAATGTTGCGCGCCGCACCGATCACCAAAGGGGACGTGCTGTTTGACGACGGAGAAGTCTCCTATTCACTCAAAGGCCTCGGCAAGAAAGAACTGAAGGACTACCGCAAACGCGCCCAACTGATCTTTCAGGATCCTTACGCCGCCCTGAGCCCACGAATGACGGTACGTGACATTATTGCCGAACCGCTAGAGGTTATGGGGCTGACGAAATCGCGTGCGGAAACCGACGAACTCGTGCGCGAGATCGCTGCAAAATGCCGCTTGAACGTCGAACATCTTCGCCGTTTCCCGCATGCGTTTTCCGGCGGTCAGCGGCAACGCATCTCGATCGCACGCGCGTTGGTTTCGGGACCGAAATTCATTGTCGCGGATGAAAGTGTTGCGGCGCTTGATGTGTCTATTCAGGCGGATGTACTTAATTTGCTTAAGGCGATTCAGCAAGATATGGGCCTGACATTCCTGTTCATCAGTCACGACCTGAGCGTTGTCGCCCATGTCTGTGATCATGTTGCTGTCATGTACCTCGGACGCCTTGTCGAAACCGCCCCGACCCGCGCGCTGTTCTCTACCCCGCGCCATCCTTATACAAAGGCGCTTCTGTCGGCGATACCTTCGCTTGACCCTGATGACCGTGGCAAAGCGCAGAAACTTCTGGGGGAAATACCGTCACCGACCAATCCGCCACCCGGATGCAAATTTCAGACACGATGTCCGGCGGCAATTGACCGCTGCCGTGTCGAAGAGCCGGTTCTGGAAACTGCCGGCCCCGAGCACAACGTCGCCTGCCACCGCTGGAAGGAACTTGCCGAATAGGCGCAGTTCCTCGCGCCGCGCAAACCGGTCACCTCTCCCTCAATGTCAGTGGCTGAACGCTCGGCTCAGACGATTTCAAGCAAGAGTTCTGTTGTATTCTCTTTGGTCATTTCAATCGGATTTCCGCCGGTACTTGGGTCAATCAGCGCGCCTGCAACAATCCTGTCGATGTCCGGATTATCAAGACCGAGGCCTGACAGCTTTTTGGGAATTTCCAGCGACGCATTAAGGTCGTCTACATAGGCGCAGAACCCGTCAAAGCCACCCGAGATACCAAGGTAGTTTGCGGCCTGCCCCATCACATCGGTGATCGCAGGCCGGTTGAATTGCAGCACTGCAGGCATGCAGACCGCGTTCGTCGTGCCGTGGTGTGTGTGGTAAATCGCGCCAATGGGATGCGACAATGCGTGGATCGCGCCCAGCCCTTTTTGGAAGGCCGTTGCCCCCATCGCTGCGGCAGACATCATATGCGCACGCGCCTCGATATCGGTTCCGTCAGCATAGGCGCGGGGCAAATATTCCTTTACCAGACGCATGCCTTCCAGCGCCATGCCCTGCGACATCGGGTGGTAATGTGGTGAACAAAACGCCTCGACACAATGTGCAAAGGCATCAAGACCTGTGCCGGCCGTGATAAACTTTGGCATGCCAACCGTCAGTTCAGGATCGCAGATCACAACTGTGGGCATGAATTTCGGGTGGAAGATGATCTTCTTTTGCTCTGTTTCAGAGTTGGTAATGACAGAGGCACGCCCCACTTCGGACCCTGTGCCGGCAGTTGTCGGGACAGCGACGATTGGCGCGATGGCGTCCGCATCCGCCCGTGTCCACCAATCCCCGATATCTTCAAAATCCCACAAAGGTCGCGCTTGCCCTGCGAGAAACGCCACCAGTTTTCCAAGGTCGAGGCCGGAGCCGCCGCCAAAAGCGACAACACCGTCATGGCCCCCTTCGCGATACGCCTTTACGCCCGCCGCCGCGTTTTTTTCATTCGGGTTCGGGTCCACATCCGAAAACATCGCACGTCCAAGACCTGCGGCATCCAGCAGATCCAGCGTCTTGGTCGTGATCGCCATGTTGGCCAATCCACGATCCGTGACCAACAGAGGATTTTTGATCCCCGCCGTGGCGCAGGCGTCCGCGATCTCGGAAATGCGGCCAGCGCCGAAACGGATTGCTGTAGGGTAGGACCAATTCGCGGTGATGCTCATATTCGTCAGGCCTTCTTCAGATGGTAAGATTTGGGTCGCGTCAGATTGTGGTATCCAATCACAGAAAGCCCGCCACCGCGCCCGGTGTCCTTGCAGCCTGTCCAGCAGAGCCCCGGATCAAGGTAATCGGCGCGGTTCATAAACACGGTTCCCGTTTCGATCTGGTCCGCAATCATTTCTGCCCGGACGGCGTTCTTTGTCCATAACGAGGCAGTCAGACCAAAATCACTGTCGTTCATCAGCCGGATCGCCTCTGCGTCGTCTTTGACGGACATGATACCGACAACAGGACCAAAACTTTCGTCGCGCATGACGCGCATGTCATGGGTCACGTTTGTCAGGATTTGCGGCATCAGGTAGGCACCGTCGTCTTCGGGGAAATCTGCGGGATTAATATGCGCTTTTGCGCCATCCGCAACCGCCTCGGCGGTCTGTGCCCGCACTTCCTCAGCAAAGCGGACATGCGCCATAGGACCAAGGGTGGTTTCAGGCTCCAAAGGATTGCCCAGCTTGTAACCGTTCACGATGGCTACGGCTTTTTCCACAAAGCTTTCGAACAGGCTTTCGTGGACGTAAATGCGCTCGATCCCGCAGCAACACTGGCCGGAATTGAACATCGCGCCGTCGATCAGAGTTTCGACAGCAGCGTCGAGATCAGCGTCCTCCATCACATAGCCCGGATCCTTGCCGCCAAGCTCCAGCCCGATTCCGGTGAACGTCCCGGCAGCGGCAACCTCCATGGCTTTGCCGCCCCCGACCGAACCGGTAAAGTTCACAAACCCGAATGCGCGATCTGCGATCAGGGCCGAAGTGGTGGCGTGATCCAGAAATACGTTCTGAAATACGTCTTCAGGTATGCCCGCAGAATGGAATGCCGCCGCCATACGTTCTCCCACCAGCGGGGTTTGCGAGGCGTGTTTCAGCATCACAGCGTTTCCCGAAATCAGTGCGGGCGCCACAGTATTGATGGCCGTCATATAGGGGTAATTCCACGGGGCCACGACCAGAACAAGGCCGTGGGGAACGCGCTTGATTACACGTCGAAACGCATCACTGTCCTCTATTTCAATCGAAGCGAGCGCATCGTGGGCGATGTCGGCCATATAGCTGGCCCGCTCGTTAAAGCCGCCGAACTCACCGCCATAGCGGACCGGTCGTCCCATCTGGTAGGCCAGTTCCAGAACAATGTCGTCGTTCATTGCGCCCACGGCAGCGACCCCTGCTTGCACCAGCGCGATACGCTCGGCCAGGGGGCGTGCAGCCCAAGAGGTTTGCGCTGATCGTGCGCGTGCAACGGCGGCGTCGGCCTCGGTTCGCGTCAGAGTTTCGCGCTCTGCATAGACGGAGCCATCAATCGGCGAGATACATCGGATGGTCATTGGCTCAAGCCCTTTCAAATCCGCGCGCGATTTCCCAATCGGTTACAACGCGGTCAAATTCTTCCTGCTCCCATTCGGCAGCGCGGGTGTAATGGTCAACAACATCATCACCCAATGCCGCGCGCAAGAAAGCCGAACTGCGCAGCGTCTCGGTTGCCGCCCGCAATGTTTGAGGGATATCTGCCGCCTTGGCATCTTCATAGACATCACCTGTGGTGGCAGGGGCCAATTCCAACGCGTCCTCGATCCCCTTGATACCCGCGGCGAGCATTACTGCCTGTGCCAGATAGGGGTTGAGATCGGAACCCCCGATCCGGCATTCAACGCGCACGCCCTTGGTGTCTGCCCCGCACAGCCGGAACCCTGCGGTGCGGTTATCGACAGACCAGACGGTCTTGGTTGGCGCGAATGTCCCTTTCGCAAAACGCTTGTAGCTATTCACGTAGGGGGCCAGAAAATAAGTGTAGTCCGGCGCATATTTGATAAGGCCTGCCATGTAGTGCGCCATCAGTTCAGACATTCCATGAGGGCCGGATTTATCAAAGAACGCAGCCTCGCCGTCTTTCCATAGCGATTGGTGAACGTGGCTAGAAGAACCAACGCGGTCCTTGTCCCACTTTGGCAGAAAGGTCGCGGCACGCCCGTGTTGCCAGGCAATTTCCTTGATCGCATGTTTCGCGATGGAATGGTAATCGGCGCAGTCGAGCGCCGCAGAGTAACGGATGTTCAGCTCTTCCTGCCCTGCTTCGGCCTCGCCTTTTGTATTCTCGATGGGGAGGCCCGCAGCAAACAGGTGGTTGCGGATCGGCCGCATGATCCCTTCTTCTTTGGTGGTCTGAAAGATGTGATAATCTTCGTTGTACCCGCTGATCGGCTCCAGATTACGAAATCCTTCTTTGCGGATTTCGTCAAAGCTTTTCTCGAACAGGAAGAACTCAAGCTCGGTCGCCATTTTGGCTTCAAGACCCAAAGCCTCAAGACGCTTGATCTGCTTTTTCAGGATTGCGCGGGGGGCATGGGGTACCGGTTCGTGGGTGTGATGATCAAGGATATCGCACAGCACCATCGCCGTTCCCTCAAGCCAAGGGACAGGCCGGATCGTGCCAAGGTCCGGCGCCATGACATAATCACCATAGCCCGATTGCCAGCTGGTGGAGGCATATCCGTCAGGCGTGGCCATTTCCAGATCAGTTGCCAGCAAATAGTTGCAGCAGTGGGTTTCCTCAAACGACGTCTCGACAAAGTTTACCGCATGGAACCGCTTGCCCATCAACCGACCCTGCATGTCGACAAAACAGACAAGAACAGTGTCAATATCGCCGGTCTCAACCATGGCTTTGAGGGATTCGAAATCACGTGGTTTTGTCATGGGTTTGCTCCGACAGAGTGTGGCCAGCGCGAATATGCGCGCTGGCCATTAATGGTGTTTAGCCAAAGGTATAGGGTGGTCCAGCCTTACCGATAACCTCGTTATAGTCACGGAATACCTGTACGATCTTGGCGTTGATTTCGCTTTCCTGAGCGACCTCCTCCCAGAACACCTTGGCGGCGTCTTCGACGACAACCCATTCTTCCTGCGGAATGGAGCGCAACTGCAGCTTGTCGCCCTGCGCGCGCAGGCGGGCCTCTCCGCCCCAATACCACTGGTTGCGGTAGGTGTGACCGGCTTCGATCCCTGCCATGACGATGGCCTTGAGGTGCTCTGGCAGGTCTGCCCAGACTTGCTGGTTCACAAAGAACGACCCGATCCAGGCGCCCGAGATGTTGTTTGTCAGGAAGTAGTCGGTGACGTCTGCCCATCCAACCGTGTAATCTTCGGTGATGCCGGACCATGCCATACCGTCCAGCTCGCCGGTTTGCACAGCGACTTCCGCATCCTCGTAGGGGATCGAAACCGGCACAACGCCGAACTGGGACAAGAAGCGCCCCGCAGTAGGGAAGGTGTAGAGTTTCAGGCCATCAAGATCGGCCAGAGAGGTGACTTCCTTTTTGGTGTTGAAGTTACAGGGATCCTGGCCAGCGGCAGACAGCCATGCAACGCCAACCTTGGCGTATTCTTCGCGCCAGATATCGGCCAGCCCGTATTGTTCAAACAGCACCGGCACATCAAGCGAATGCTTTGTCGCCAGGGGGAAGTATCCGCCAAATTGCTGGAGCGGTGTGGGCGAGGCCATGGAATCATCGTCCGAATGTACGGCGTCGATCGTGCCGCGCTGGAGTGCCTGAAACAGCTCTCCGGTGGGGACAATCTGGTCTGCATAAAACAGTTCGATCTCAAGCTCGCCGTTGGCGGCAGTATTGATGTAGTCAATGACCGGCTTGGTCACATGCTCGCCGAGGGCGGCACCCGCATAGGTCTGAAATCGCCACTTGATCGCGGTTTGGGCACGCGCCACAGCGGGCGCGGCAAGGGCTGCAGCACCACCCAAAGCAGCGGTGCGAATGAATGAACGTCTTGAAGTCATGGTTATCTCCTTGGTTGAATGATTGCTCCGTTAACGGAGTCTTTTCGGTTATTTGGCGTAAACATAATTGGGCAGCCATAAAGCCAGCTGTGGAAAGATCATCACAAGCAGCAGCGCACCCATCATAACCAGAACAAATGGCCCGATAGAGCGGTAGATGTCCTGAATCGAAATTTCAGGCGGCGCCATGGCCCGCATCAAAAAAAGGTTATACCCGAAAGGCGGCGTCATATACGCAATCTGGCAGGTGATCGTATAGAGTATCCCGTACCAGACAAGGTCGAACCCGAGCGCGCCAACCAGTGGCACATAAAGCGGTGCGACGATGACAAGCATGGCGGTATCATCCAGAAATGTACCCATCAGAATAAACGAGAGTTGCATCAGGATCAGGATCGCCCACGGCGACAGCCCCAAGCGTTCGGTGAACAGGTTCTCAATCGCTTTGACCGCGCCCAGACCGTCAAACACCGCACCAAAAGCCAAAGCGGCTAGGATAATCCACATGAACATACAGGTGATGCCCATGGTGTTGCGCACGGAGTTTTCGAACACCTCCCGCGTCATCCGGCCTTTCAGTACGGCAGCCATAAAGGCAGCAATCGCACCGATTGCCGAGCTTTCGACCAAGGAGGTCCAGCCGTTAACAAAGGGCACCATCATCACTGCAAAGATGAACACCGGCAAAAGACCCGCGCGCAGCAGACGCAGCTTTTCTGCTCGCGGCATGTCGCGCTCTTGCACCGAAAGGACGGGGCCCAGTTCGGGGCTTTTCCAGCACCGTACAGCGATATAGATGATGAACATCGTCGCCATCATCAGCCCCGGGATCACGCCCGCAAGCCAGAGTTGGCCAACCGGCTGGCGGGCGATCATCGCATAAAGAACCAGCACAACTGATGGCGGCACGAGTATCCCCAGGCTTGCCCCAGCCTGAATAACCCCCGTCACCATCCGTTTGTCATAGCCCCGCTTTAGCAATTCGGGCAGCGCGATCGTGGCACCGATTGCCATGCCGGCAACGCTCAGCCCGTTCATTGCGGAAATAAGCACCATCAGCCCGATTGTCCCGATCGCAAGGCCACCCCGTAGGCCGCCCATCCAGACATGGAACATCTTGTAAAGATCGTCCGCGATTTTACTTTCGGACAGAACATAGCCCATGAAAATAAACATCGGCAGGGTCAGCAGAGGATACCATTTCATCAGTTTCATCGCTGCCGCGAAACCGATGTCAAAGCCGCCCTTGTCACCCCAGAGCAGGAGTGCGGAAGCAACCGCAACAAAACCGATGGCACCGAAAACCCGCTGGCCGGTCAGCAGCATCAACATCATCGTAGAAAACATGAGCGTCGCGATAAGTTCATAAGACATCAGACGGCCTGACCTTTCAGTCGCAGAACGTCCTTGAACAGTTCCGAAATGCACTGCAGCAGCATGAGCGACATGCCAAAGATCATCACAACCTTGATGGGCCAGAGGTACGGGCGCCACGCACTGGAAGATCGCTCCATCCGGCCGATTTCTTCCGAGCCGCTGATCAGGCCGCCGAAGAACGAAAATGGTTCCGTGCCCCAATACCCCAAAGAATAGGCCGTAGAACTGACTGCGCCGTAGATCAGCACACAGAGGTAAAAGATCAGGAACAAGACAGTGACCAGATCAAACCACGCCTTCTTACGCAACGACCAGTCGCCATAGAGCAAATCCATCCGCACATTCGAGCCAAGCTGGATCGAATATGGTCCGCCGAGGATGTAGTATCCGACCATAACAAACTGCGCCATTTCCAGCGTCCAGAGTGTGGGCAGGAAAAAAGTCTTGTTGATTGAGGACAACAGCAAAATACCCATCAAAACAAAGATGCCATACATCGCGAACCTTCCGATCCGGTAGTTCACAGCATCAACCGTGCGAATGAAACCGCGCATCAAACCGGTCATTGCATGCTGCCCGAGATTTGCACTCTCTCGAGGGCATCGGTCAGCCATCCGGCAATTCTGGCTGCCATTGCGTCTTGTTCGTGCGGGGTGCGGATGAGGTCATTGCGGATTTCCAGCATCACATTCAAGTGCCCTGCCCCGATAGCATGTTCCTTAAGAGTATGGGTCACACCGTCCTGCGGACCATAGGGTTCGTTACGCCTTACATCGGCGTCCAGATGGGCAGGCGCGATCTGCAACATGACATCTGCAAGCCTGGAATCCGTATCATGCAAGATACCGATTTCGACGTGCCGTTGCGTGCCGAAATAGATCGGCGTGAAACTGTGGATCGTCACAAGCACAGATTTGGCCAAGAGGGCCTCATTCAGTTTGGCGCGAAACGGGTCGTAGTAGCGCTTGATCCGATCCCGCCGCTGCTCTGGCGTCAGATCGACGTTTCCGGGAACCTTGATTACCTCGCTCTGTGACGGCATTGCATCGGGCGCCGACGGCGGCCGGTTACAGTCGTAGACCAAACGCGATATGCCCGACGCGATCAGCTTTGCATCAAGTCGTTCAGAAAGTCCTTTTGCCACAGCCATTGCACCGAGATCCCAGGCGGCGTGGCTTTTCTGGTCGTCGCCGGACAAACCGAGACAGCCAAATTCTTCAGGAATAAAGCAACTCGCATGCTCGCATACCACCACCACAGAGGATCCGCCCTCTGGGTTCAAGACCAATACGATATCGTTTGTCGGGACTTGGTCGGTGAGATTCATCATGGCTCCTTGGCGTGAGGGTGATTGCCATAGAGCTTGCTTGTCAATGAATTTGTGAAATTTATATCACACACCACTGCGGTGTGATACAAAAGTGAACAAATGGAGAGGCGCATGACCGAAGGGACGCAGACAATCTCTGATCGCATCCAGCAGAAGCTGGACGAATTGACACGCGCTGAACGGCAACTGGGGCTCTCGATTCTCGAGAACTATCCGGCTTCCGGACTTGGCCCGCTGGCCGAATTGGCCAAAGACGCAAATGTTTCAGTGCCGACAGTGGCGCGCATGGTGCAGAAACTTGGGTACAAAGGTTATCCCGATTTTCAGGCCGAATTGCGTGAAGAACTGAGGGCGAAAGTCAAAAACCCCATCGCCAAACATGATACATGGGCCGAAGCCGCCCCGTCAGAGCATCTGTTGAACAGGTTTACCGAAGCGGTCATTGACAATATCAGACTGACCCTTGGCCAGATTGACCCCACGGCTTTCGATGAGGCCTGCATGCTGGTTGCTGACCAGTCGCGCCACCTGTCGATCGTCGGAGGCAGGATCACACATACGCTGGCCGAGTATTTTTTTCTGCACATGCAGGTCATTCGGCCGAATCTGACGCATGTTCAGTCGACATCAAACACATGGCCACATTATTTGTTGAACGCCAAAAAGGGCGACGTCTTTGTCATCTTCGATGTGCGGCGTTACGAAAACAACACCCTGAAACTTGCAGAGATGGCCCATGCCCGCGGTGCCAAAATCATACTTTTCACGGATCAATGGCGCTCGCCCGTGCATCAATTGGCCGATATCACCCTGAGTTGCCGGATTATTGTTCCATCTGCCTGGGACTCGGCGGCAACAACTATGCTGCTGCTGGAAACGATGATCTCATCCGTTCAGAACCTGAATTGGGACGAGACCAGAGAACGGATGGAAAC
>JBARUV010000127.1:0-5623 GCA_049645905.1 Sulfitobacter sp. | reverse complement strand
GCCACGGCGATCAGCGCGATAAACCACATCAGTCCGACCGGATTGACATCGCGCAGCCCGAAAGAGGCAATACCGCGTTGGGAACTCATATCTGTCATTTAAAAAATCCGGTCCGTGAATAAATATGGGGCCAAATCGGCTGGCTGCTTGTCTCTATAACAAAGATAACGGCGCAAATCACCCGTCCTGAAGACCGGAAACAGCTTGTTTACACAACTGTGAAAGTAGGGGGCGTTCGATGATATGGACACCCTGCTAGGTCCAAATATGCTCACCATAAATTCTGGGGACAAACTTGCCTGATGTTGACAGGTCGGAAACCCTACCGCATCACTCGGAAGAGATTATTAAATTTAGATAATGAGGCAACGTTTGAAAATTGCGATGATCGGCATGGTCTCCGTAGGGCTCGTCCCCGGGGGCAGCTGGTTTAGAGGAGCGTATTACGCCTTCTGCGACAGATTTTTACAGGGTCGGACCCTGTGATTTGTTTAAAGGCAACGTTGGGATGGCAGTGAAAAATTCCAATCAACAAGAATCCACAACCGGATCTGCTTTAGGCGACCGTTCGACCTCAGCAGGGTCGGGTGAGGCCAGTTCCGCCCTCCTAACCGTGGTCATTCCACATCTGAATGCGCCTGATGCGTTGTCTGATTGTCTTGCCTCGCTTGCAGCCGAATGCAGTAACAGGACATCCGATATTGCGGTAATCGTTGTCGACAACGGTTCGTCACTCCGACCCGAGGCAGTTTGCGCCGTACATCCCTTTGTGCGCCTCATCGACGAACCCGAGCCCGGCCCCGGGCCGGCACGCAGCCAGGGTGCGCGACTGGCCAAGACCGGGATCGTCGCATTTGTTGACGCCGACTGCGCAGTTCGGCCTGGTTGGATGACGGCGCTCCTGGATCACTTCCGCACCCATCCGGAGACTTCGGTGATCGGCGGTGATGTCCGGATCGCCTGTGCAGATTCAGCGCGACCAACAGCCATCGAGGCCTATGAGAGTGTCTATGGCTATCGAATGAAACTTTATGTTGAACGCGACCACTACACAGCCACCTGCAACATGGCAGTGCGCCGCGACGCTTTCCTGAAAGTCGGCGACTTTGTCGGCATACATACCGCTGAGGATGTTGACTGGGGGCGCCGCGCAACTGCGCTCGGACTCGGGATCGACTATGTGCCCGACATGGTGATCGAGACTCCGGCACGGGCAACATTCGCGGAGCTTGCGCGCAAATGGGACCGTCACATCAGTCACGACTTCGCTGAAATCACAGGCCCCATGACGCAAGTTCGCTGGGTTTTCCGGGCGCTGGCCCTTGGTGCCTCACCGCTAGCCGAAATACCTCGTATTATACGCTCGGACCGGCTGTCGAAGCCGCGTGACCGTTGTCTTGCACTTGCCTGCCTGATCCGTATCAGGCTCTATCGCTGCGGTCGGATGCTGGGGCTTTTGATCGGCTTCGGCCGGTCCAGCGAAACCGCTTGGCGGAACAGTGGATAAGCCACCCATCATCTGGAAACGGCAGATCAACTGCCCTGCGAGGACCTTGGCGACATGACGGGAACAGTCCAACATGATCTTTCAACTCCCGGCCCTTCGCTGGAACGGGAAGGGTTCCCGGTGACGCCCGTCGTCTCGGTTGTGGTGATCAGCTACAACACCCGCGAGATGACGCTCGACTGCCTGCGCTCGATTGCTGCCGAGACGCGCACGCCGCACGAGGTGATCCTGCTCGACAATGCGTCAACCGACGGCTCGGCCGAAGCTGTTGCCGCCCAGTTCCCGGATATCCGTCTTATGGCCGAAATCCAGAACCACGGTTTCGCCCAGGGCAACAACATCGCCATTGCCTATGCGCGCGGGGAGTACGTACTTTTGCTGAATCCCGATACCATCGTCCTCGACGGGGCAATCGACCGGCTGATCGCTTTTGCGCAGTCCCGTCCGGAGGCGGGCATCTGGGGCGGTCGTACGCTGTACGGTGATCGCTCTCTCAACCCAACCAGCTGCTATCGGCGTATGTCGCTCTGGAGCGTGACCAGTCAGGCGCTTGGACTGTCGAGCCTGTTCCGCAAGAACCCCGTCTTCAACCCGGAGGGTTATGGCGGCTGGAACCGCGACAGCGAGCGTGAAGTCGACGTTGTCACCGGCTGCTTCCTGTTGATTCAACGTACGTTCTGGGAAAGCCTCGGAGGCTTTGATCCGGCTTTCGTGATGTATGGGGAAGAAACCGATCTCTGCCTGCGTGCCCGTACGCTAGGCGCCCGTCCGCGGATCACGCCCGAGGCGACGATCGTGCACTACGCGGGGGCATCCGAGAAGGTACGCTCTGACAAGATGGTGCGGCTTCTGCGTGCCAAGGTGCTTCTTATCAAGCGGCATTTTCCGGCTTGGCAACAGCCACTCGCACTCTTGTTGCTTCGGCTCTGGCCTTGGAGCCGTAGCTGGGGGACATGGCTTCTCCGTCGCGGTGGGGCACCAACCTGGGCCGAAATCTGGGAGCGACGACAGGAATGGTGGGATGGCTGGCCAGAATGAAGCCCTGCTGAAGAGATCAGCTCGAAGGGCCTGATGATCGGCACAGTCATCCAATCATTCCACAGGGTCGGACAAGACCGCTAAACAGGTTGTAGTCTTGAGGTGGATAAAAAAAGCCGAACGCAGGCGTTCAGTCAGGATAGTGCGCTGCGCCATGTCTCTTTTGATTTCTTTTCTAGGTTTGTGCATTTATGATTAAGATGCTGAATAAGGAATTATTTTTATGGCTGAAAGCAGAGCAGTTTCAAGAATATCACAAACGATCGTTTGTGAAACATGCTGATCGGCTATGCGCGCGTCTCCAAAGCGGATGGCAGCCAAACGCTCGACCTGCAGAAGGATGCCCTGCTTACTGCAGACGTGCCTGATGACCAAATCTATTCGGATCGTGCATCGGGAAAGAAAGATGACCGGCCCGGCCTTGAGGCCTGCCTCAAGGCTCTGCGGAACGGCGACGTGCTGGTTATCTGGAAACTGGACCGCCTCGGGCGCAGTCTGCATCACTTGGTCAAGACCGTCGCTATGCTGTCGGAGCGTGGGGTCGGTCTCAAAGTGCTCACCGGTCAGGGTGCGCAGATTGATACCACCACTCCGGCCGGACGCCTGTCTTTCGGCATCTTCGCTGCTTTGGCCGAGTTCGAAAGTGAATTGATCCGCGAACGCACAATGGCAGGGCTTCAGGCCGCTCGCGCGCGAGGCCGAAAAGGTGGCCGGAAATTCGCACTGACCAAAGCCCAGGTGCGCATGGCCCAAGCCGCGATGGCCAACCGCGACACATCTGTCTCCGAGCTTTGCAAGGAACTGGGCGTGAAGCCCGTCACGCTTTACCGCTACGTCGATCCTACCGGCAGCCTGAGGGACTATGGTAAACGCGTGCTCGGATCTTGACCTATTATTTTAGCCGGAATTTACCCAGGTACGGGAAAAAGAAAATATCCGGCAATCATCCCTAGGCGATACGCTTCTTCCGGCGACCTAGGGCTACAATGCCAGCCAAGCTCGACAAAAGCAGCAAGACACCCGCCGGTAAAGGGACCTCGGTGGCTCTGGCCCAAACTCTGGGTGTAACAGAATAGCCCAAAGACCCAACGTCTACCACATATCCTCCTGTACCGGTCACAGGGTCAAAACCAGTGTAACTCCAAGACAAAACGTCATCGCCACTCCAGATACCGCTGCCAATTGCTGCAAATGGGAATAGGACTTTTGCGTATCCATTACTGCACCCCAAATCGCAACCGACAAGCCTCGCAACGCCAGAACCATTGTCCGAAAACTCGCTAGGGTTCTCCAACAAACGCGCAACTAAGTCAGCGGGTGAAGCGGTAAAGGTAGTCACTTCATATGTCTTGCCATAGTAATTATAAGTTGCAGCCAACGATGAATTTGCGGCCATCATTGCGAACAAAGACACGGCAAAAGCACTTTTTGTTTTGAGAAAAGTCAGGCGGACTAATTCTTTCGGTTTCATTTCTACTTTTCCAATTTTTATTATAAAATATCGTTTTAATCGCTTTAATATTGATAAGTATGATGCGAAATTGACTAGGGCACAATGATATTTGCCAACTGATAGCTACGGCTCAGATAGAAAATGAAGTTTTTAGAAACGGCCTGAGAGACGGTTGCGGTTATCCATGATCCCGCTCAGGCTGTGATCTGAGAGGAAGGCGCGTTGGTGATGGTCCCTTCTAAATCAAACACCCGCGTTCACATCTTCGCAATCAGGTGCTGAGTCGATTGAGTCCAGAAACTACTAAAATACTGTAATATATATGGTATTCGTGCTTCTGTAGCGCGATGACTTTATTTGACGATAATCATGTCCGAGTGTACCGTCGAAGACATCAGTAAAGCGAACCTCTGGGCTACCATCTGCCCAGCCATTAGCGTGAATGCTACTTACCGTGAATTCTTTTCTGTCCACGCCGCCCTGGAAACGGACAAAGAGCGTGCGGTCTTTGATATAGGACGTAAAGTGATTACCGCCGCCAGCGTAGCCGCTGGCATCCTTTGACAGCAGGCCATGAGATCCCGTGACCGCATCTGCATTGAAGCTCAATGCAATGGTCGCACTGGAGAGGTTCATTTCCCCGCCGGGCGCAATCTGTATCACGTCACCGGCGCCATTGATCTCATGGCTGCCGGTGAGGTGTGGATATCGACCGTTCCACTTTGGATTCCTGAGTTGGCAAGGCGGCCCATGAACTGAAGTTTGTCCATGACGCCCTGCCGACGCATCTCAAACGGTCTACGAGGCGGTGCGCGCTACCCCAAACTGCAGCTCTTGTCAGAGCACAACCAGATCGTCGGTGAACATGCCAAGGGTTGCATTCTCGAACGTGACCGACACACCCTGATCGGCAAACACAACGTCATCCCCCGATTGGGACAGGAATCCACGTGCGGCTGTATCGTTGGCATAGCCAAAGCCGTTAAACGCGACTTCGTCCCATGCTTCCAGATCGGTCACGCGGTTGTTGCCGTCACTGGACGCCTCGAACACAAACCGGTCCGAATACATGCCACCCACAAGCACGTTGTCGCCCGCCCCTGCGACCAGTTCATCGTCAATCCCGCTACCGCGCATCCAGTCGATCAGGTTCTGTGTGGATTTGATGACAAACTCGCCCGATTGCGCGATGCCCAGCACCACCTCGGCGCGGGTCCAGCCCTGACTGTCCAGACGATCGCTCCACCCCACCAGACCCGTAGGATCAGTGCCGCGATTCAGAACGTTGTTATAGAGTAGCGTGACAAACTCGGTGGTGTCGGTCGCGCCGTACTTCGTTTGAAACTCAGCCGAGTTCACAAAAACCTCCACGACGTTCAGCAACGGCAGGCCGTCGCCCAGTTTTTCTGTCCAGCCTTCGAACCCGATCGCATCCGGCATGCGGTTCAGCGCCGCCTGATAGACGCGGAATACTTCATCGGACCAAGGCGCATTGTGGTCCGGTTCCATGGGTTCTGAAGGCGTATAATTGCCATTCACAATCATTACGTCAGAAATGGTCCCGTCAAAAATATCGCTGAACTCGCTTTCCCCGGACGCACTGGCCCAGCCATTGGCCCCGATTT
>JBARUV010000126.1:0-7012 GCA_049645905.1 Sulfitobacter sp. | reverse complement strand
TCCCCATGGGCAAGGCAAAGTTTGAACGCAATAAACCGCACGTTAACATTGGCACGATTGGCCACGTTGACCACGGCAAGACGACGCTGACGGCGGCGATCACCAAGTATTTTGGTGACTTCCAGGCGTATGACCAGATTGACGGCGCACCCGAAGAGAAAGCCCGCGGTATCACGATTTCCACAGCACACGTGGAATACGAGACCGAAGCACGCCACTATGCGCATGTTGATTGCCCCGGCCACGCGGACTACGTCAAGAACATGATCACCGGTGCGGCGCAGATGGACGGCGCGATCCTGGTTGTGAACGCGGCTGACGGCCCGATGCCCCAGACCCGCGAGCACATCCTGCTGGGTCGCCAGGTCGGCATCCCCGAGATGGTTGTCTACATGAACAAGGTGGATCAGGTTGACGACGACGAGCTGCTGGAACTGGTGGAAATGGAAATCCGCGAGCTGCTCAGCAAGTACGAGTACAACGGCGACGACATGCCCGTGATTCCCGGCTCCGCACTTGCAGCCATGGAAGGCCGCGATCCCGAGATCGGCGAAAACTCGATCCGTGCGCTGATGAAGGCTGTGGACGAGTTCATCCCGACACCCGAGCGTGCGATTGACCAGCCGTTTCTGATGCCTGTGGAAGACGTGTTCTCGATTTCCGGCCGTGGTACGGTTGTGACCGGGCGTGTTGAGCGTGGCGTGATCAACGTGGGCGACGAGATCGAAATCGTCGGCATCCGCGACACCAAGAAAACCACCTGTACCGGCGTGGAAATGTTCCGCAAGCTGCTGGATCGTGGTGAGGCTGGCGACAACATCGGCGCCCTGCTGCGCGGTGTTGAGCGTGAAGGCGTTGAGCGTGGCCAGGTTCTGTGTAAGCCCGGTTCGGTCAAGCCGCACACCAAGTTTGACGCCGAGGCGTATATCCTCACCAAAGAAGAGGGTGGCCGTCACACGCCGTTCTTTGCCAACTACCGTCCACAGTTTTACTTCCGGACCACGGACGTAACGGGCACGGTTCAGCTGGCCGAGGGCACCGAGATGGTGATGCCGGGCGACAACGTGTCTTTCGGCGTTGAGCTGATTGCCCCGATCGCGATGGAGCAGGGACTGCGCTTTGCGATCCGCGAAGGCGGCCGCACAGTTGGCGCCGGCGTTGTGTCCAAGATTACCGACTGATCCGGGACCAGCAGCGCGCGCCGTCTGGCGCAAAGCTCGAGAAACACAAAGGGCCGCTTCCAAAAGGAGGCGGCCTTTTTCTTTGCGGGACTGGTGGACCTTCGGACAGAGGAATGTAGAGTGGAAGGAGGGGCGGCATTGCCATCCGCCAATCTCTCTTCCATCCCAGAGTTGCCGATGTCAGGTCAATCCATGCAGATACCATCCCCTAAATCGCTGATTGTAGCTGTGCTGCTCTCGGTCTTTGTGCCCACGCTCACTCTGGCGTCCTCAATCGACCGTTTTTACGGCACCTACGTGGGAGAAGGCGATCTGATCGCTGAAGGTGAGTCTGAACGACGGAATCTGAGTACCACTATTGCGCCGACCAAGAATGGATTTAGCGTGACCTGGACGTCGGTTGTCTACAGGAGCGACGGTCGCCACACGGTGAAATCCTACACGATCGAGTTTTTGCCCAGCGATCGCGAGAACATCTTTGGTTCGGCGATGAAAACCAATGTGTTTGGCAAGCAGATTCCGCTGGACCCCTTACAGGGGGAACCTTTCGTCTGGTCCCGGCTGGACGGGGATACGTTGTCTGTATTTTCGCTCTTTATCGACGACGTCGGTCAATACGATATGCAGGAGTATCACCGCACCTTGGCTGAAGGCGGGCTTGATCTGCGGTTTGTACGGTTGAGCAAGGGGCAGTTGCAAAAAGAAATTCGCGCCTTTCTGAAGCGGGAAGAGTGACGCTGCCCAACGCAATCTGGCACAGATCAAGCTGCCCTTAGCACTCTCTTGGCGGAGGTGGCATCGCCTTCAAGTGCCAGAAAGTGCGCTTTGCGTTGGTTCCACGTCTGCTCAATCGCATCAAGATGCAACCCGAAGCGTTTCTGGAAATACCGCTTTGGATTACGGTGATTGAATTCAAAGCCACGTGTCCTGCGTCCGAACGACGCGAGATCACTGTCATTATCATGATGCGCACCACGGATGAACATGGGCTGTTCCTGCCAAGTCAAAGTTGGCATGTCGTGCCAGACTTTGAGATGATGAAAATCCAGCGCCGATTTCAGACTTTCGGCCCGTTGATAAATCGCCATTCCAGGTGCCCATAACCGCATTGACACCGGCTGCATCGAAATATTGTCTTTTGTAGACCTCAGAATGAACCCGCGTGAATAGTCGAGCGCCAAACGCCCGCATTGTTCAAAGAACGGCGACAGCTCTTGGAACATTTCTCGGGTTTTGCCGACAAAATCAACGGCAACGCCGTCGTCGTCATCAAGCCGGTATTGCGCTGTCACGTCGCTTGTCAGGTCAACGTGCTGCAACATCACCTCGCGGCAGACATCCCTGTGGTTGCCACCCTCTGGCCGGAAAACGGCCGTCGCCTGCGGCACGGTGGCCAATAATGCAAGAACGCTGCTCCGCCACGGCTCGGGCAGTTTTTCACCCAAGAGGAAAATATGGGTGAAGTCCTTGTCTTTTTGGGCGCGCAGGCCGGGGATCAGGACATGTTCCAGCAGAAACAACCGATGGTCGAGCCTTTGGGGGGCATAGAGCCGCGCGCACTGATCTTGATGACTTCTGCCTTTGCGTCGAAATCCTTTTGAGCCAAACGGATATGACCAGCGCGTAAGCCCTAGAACTTGAACTCTTTGAGATCGCATAGAAATTTGTCCCGGGTCTAAAATTCGCTTGATCCCATTGTTTTGGGAAATTTGAGCAAAATTAGGGCATCATTGTTGTAATTAACCTTTTCAGCGGCTTGTCGGGTTTTCCTGAGGCCGGTTAAATGCAGGGTCGAATGCACAGGGCGCGGGCCTGTTGAATGAACGGGATCAAATCCCTTGCCACATCCCAAAATCCCGCCTATAGCAGCCTCACTGACTCGGGGTGCGGCTGAACGCGCCCCGTTTCACATATAAGACGCGATGAGGCGGCACGATGAGCGTTCCCCCTCCAATCCGTTGACATCCCAAAGTAAGGGATATGCACATGGCTCAGAGCCAGAACATTCGTATTCGCCTCAAGGCGTTTGACTACCGTGTTCTCGATGCTTCCACTCAGGAAATCGTAAACACGGCCAAGCGCACAGGCGCTTCGGTCCGCGGCCCCATTCCGCTGCCCAACAAAATCGAAAAATTCACCGTTCTGCGTGGACCCCACGTTGACAAGAAATCCCGTGACCAGTTCGAAATCCGCACGCACAAGCGTCTGCTGGATATCGTTGATCCGACCCCCCAGACCGTAGACGCGCTGATGAAGCTCGACCTCGCCGCTGGTGTGGATGTCGAGATCAAGCTGCAGTCATAACCGTAGGAGGGTAATATTATGTTGCGCTCAGGCGTTATAGCAAAAAAGGTGGGGATGACCCGCCTGTTCATGGAAGACGGTCGTCAGATTCCTGTAACCGTTCTTCAACTCGATGGTCTTCAGGTTATCGCCCAACGCACAATCGAAAAGGACGGCTATGTTGCTGTTCAACTCGGTGCGGGTACAGCCAAAGTGAAGCGCACATCCCAAGCGATGCGTGGCCACTTTGCCGCTGCCAAGGTCGAACCAAAGCGCAAGGTTGCAGAATTCCGCGTTGACGCGGATGCGATGCTGCCTGTCGGTGAGGAAATCATCGCGGATCATTACTTTGCCGGTCAGTACGTTGACGTTGCAGGTACTTCCATCGGTAAAGGTTTTGCCGGTGCGATGAAGCGCCACAACTTTGGCGGTCTGCGGGCGACGCACGGTGTATCCGTGTCGCACCGGTCGCACGGCTCAACAGGTCAGTGTCAGGATCCGGGCAAGGTTTTCAAAGGCAAGAAAATGGCCGGTCACATGGGTGCAGCCCGCGTGACAACGCAGAACCTTGAGGTTGTCAAAACCGACACCGCACGTGGTCTGATCATGGTCAAAGGCGCTGTTCCCGGCTCCAAAGGTGGTTGGGTTACAGTCAAGGACGCGGTTAAGAAGCCGTTCCCAGAGAACGCCGTCGTTCCCGCAGCACTGGCATCCGCCGCGAAAGAAGCCGCGAAAGCAGCCGAAGAGGCAGCCGCAGCAGCCGCAGCAGAAGCAGAAGCAGAAGCAGCTCGTCTTGCAGAAGAGCAAGCGGCAGCCGAAGCAGAGCAGCTGAAAGCTGCCGAAGCCGAAATCGCATCCGAGGGCGCTGATCCAGCGGCTGACGATGCAGACAAGAAAGAAGGTGACGCATGAAACTCGATGTCATCAAACTCGACGGCGGGAAAGCCGGTTCGGTTGATTTGGACGAGGCTCTGTTCGGTCTTGAGCCACGCGCCGATATCCTGCACCGTGTCGTGCGCTGGCAGCGTAACAACGCGCAGGCCGGTACACACAAGGTCAAGACACGCCGCGAAGTCAGCTATTCTACCAAGAAGATCTATCGCCAGAAGGGCACCGGCGGCGCACGCCACGGCGCACGTTCTGCACCGATCTTCCGTGGTGGTGGTATCTACAAGGGCCCAACGCCCCGTAGCCACGGCCACGAGCTGACCAAGAAGTTCCGCAAACTGGGTTTGCGTCATGCACTCTCCGCCAAGGCGAAAGCCGGCGCGTTGGTGATCATCGACGACGCAGCATCCGACGGCAAAACCGCAGTGCTGGCCAAGCAGGTGAAATCACTTGGCTGGAAGCGTGCGCTGATCATTGACGGGGCAACCGTCAACGAGAACTTCCTGCAAGCCGCACGCAACATCGAAGGTCTGGATATCCTGCCAACGATGGGTGCAAACGTCTATGACATCCTCAAGCGTGATACACTTGTCATCACCAAGTCGGGGATCGAAGCACTGGAGGCCCGTTTGAAATGAGCGCGCAAGCAAACCACTATGACGTGATCCGCAAGCCGATCATCACCGAAAAAGCGACCATGGCATCAGAGAGCAATGCCGTCGTTTTCGAAGTGGCTATCGACAGCAACAAGCCGATGATCAAAGAGGCCGTTGAGGCGCTCTTTGGTGTCAAGGTGAAGGCCGTGAACACGACCATCACCAAAGGCAAAGCCAAACGCTTCCGTGGCCAGATGGGCCGCCGCAAGGACGTTAAAAAGGCTTATGTTACGCTCGAAGAGGGTAACACAATCGACGTCTCCACCGGGCTGTAAGGCATTCGGTTGATGAAAGTTACATAAGGCCTTCCGTGCACGCGGGAGGCCTTATGCATTGGGGCTTGGCCGGTTAGGCGCAACTTCAACCTTTCTGGAACGGGGTGAGCCCACGGTCCGCGCAACAGCTTTTTAATGAATTTCGCTTTATACGTTGTTCATCGGCTGCTTTCGTTTATCAAGACGCGAAACAATGACAAGAAACGGACATATGTTTCATAATTCTGAGCAGTCACAGCAGGTCACCGAAGTGAGCAGCGCGCGTCACTGGGTTAAGGTCCTTTCCAACTACCGCAAACCCGACGCGGTGCGCAGTTCGTTTGAAATCGCCGTCACCTTGGGGCCATTCATTGTCCTCTGGGCCTTGGCATGGTGGGCATTGTCGATCAGCGCCTGGCTGACGTTGGCGATCTCCCTGTGTAACGCGGCCTTTTTGTTGCGACTGTTTGCCATCCAGCACGATTGCGGTCACAGCGCCTTTTTCGAAAACCGTGTTCTCAGCGATTGGCTTGGCCGCGCTCTGGGCGTGCTGACATTGACGCCCTATGACGTCTGGCGGCGCACACATTCCATCCACCACAGTTCGTCCGGCCACCTTGGGCGGCGTGGAATCGGCGATGTCCACACACTGACCGTGGCAGAATACCAAAAGCTCGGGCCACTCAGACGCTTTCACTACCGGGTGTACCGTCATCCGTTGGTCCTGTTCGGCCTGGGGCCGGGTTACATCTTTTTGCTGCAAAACCGGCTTCCTCTCGGCCTGATGGCCAAGGCGCGGTATTGGGTCAGCGCAATGTGCACAAATGCCGCGATCCTCATTGCGTTGTCGGTGATCCTGTATTTCGGTGGCGTGATGCCGATCCTGCTCATCTTTCTGCCCTCAACGCTGCTGGCGGCGACAGCGGGTGTCTGGCTGTTCTACGTCCAGCACCAGTTTGAGACGACCCATTGGGAAGAGGAACCTGACTGGAACCTGCACGATGCCGCCCTGCACGGCAGTTCGCATTATGTATTGCCCAAGGTACTGCAATGGCTGAGCGCCAACATCGGCATCCACCATGTCCATCATTTATACAGCCGCATTCCATTCTACCGACTGCCCGAAGTGTTGCGCGACCACGCGGTACTGGCAGAAGGCAACCGCATGACGATCCGCGAAAGCCTGGCAAACGCACGGCTGCATCTGTGGGATGAGAAAAGCCGACGGTTGCTGTCGTTTGCGCAGGCAAAGCTCGCCGCGTGAATTAACACAAATGGCATCTTGCCGTTGTCGCAAGATCGGCTGGTTTGATGCATTTGCTGAAAAAGGCTTGCCATTGGCGCAGATAGGGCGCAGGTGCGCACTGCGACGTTATCATATCTATCGGCATTTCTGCTCCTTACGGCTCAGTCATACGATCTTTCACTGACTTAGCCGCGCTGCCGCATTCTGCGGGCAGCTATTAATAAGGAATACGACAATGGCCTCTGGTACAGTCAAATGGTTCAACACCACTAAAGGTTTCGGTTTTGTAGCGCCCGATGGCGGCAGCAAAGACGTGTTTGTACACATCTCTGCAGTCGAGCAAGCTGGCCTGACCAGCCTGAACGATGATCAGAAGATCACGTTCGACATCGAATCCGGCCGCGACGGCCGCGAGAGCGCAGCAAACATCAAACTGGCGTAAGCTGGGCGTCTCCTGCGGGGGGCGGTGTTCGAAGAATTTGGAAGGGGCGTGCCTGTAGTGGG
>JBARUV010000125.1:0-24611 GCA_049645905.1 Sulfitobacter sp. | reverse complement strand
AGCCGCCTTGTAGGACTGCGCCGTGATCGGAAGGCCCTCGGCCTCCGCCGCCCTGCGCGCAGCCTCGAATACGATCGAATACATCGCCAGCCCGGTATTGTAGAAAACGTCCTCTGTTTTCTCCAGTGGGCCGGAGCCCTCTCCCTTGTCATAGAGCTCGGTGATCATCTCTTGGCGCAAGGCAACGTCCTGGCCGCCCACCACGTTGGTTCCGCGCTTGAGACCGATGGCTGCCTCGTTGCCGATATTGGCGATGTCGACCTCGTTCAGCCAGTTGACCGAAATGTATTTCTCCATCGGAATGCGATTGCGCTGCATCTCCTTGGAGGCAACCACATGCGCCCCGCCCAGCATCCAGACAATCAGATGATCGGGCTTGTCGCGGCGTACCTTTGACCAAACACCAGCCTGATCGCTGCCGGGCAGTGGCACTGGGTAAAGATCAAGCTGAAAGCCCTCTTTCTCTGCCAGAGTCTGCAGGATTTCGATTGGCTCTTGGCCAAACGGATAATCAAAATAGACAAAACCAACCTTCACATCCGACATATCGCCGTCATGCAACTGCTTGATATAGGCAACGTCGTTGGCGGCCTGCCCCCAATAGGTTGGGCCAATTGGATAGACCCAATCAAAGACCGTGCCGTCCACGGCATCGCCACGACCAACAAGCGACTGCATCAGGATGCGTTCATCTGCCATGGCGCGTGGCAGAATTGCCAGCGACACCGGTGTCGACAGGGTATCAAAAACAAAAACGCCCTCGCGGCTAAGCTTGGAATAGCATTCAATCCCGCGCTGCGGTTCGTTGCCATGATCACGAATGATGACTTCCACCGGCTCGCCGCCGATACCGCCCTTCATGTTGACCAGCTTTGCAAGATCCATCGCGGCTTGAGAAACCTGTGGCGTGGCAAAAGTGTATGCTTTGCTGAGATCATAACAAACACCCACTTTGAATGGTTCGGCCAAAGCCTGCGACCCGGTTATCAGGCCTCCCATCATCGAAACTACGGCTAGCGCCTTGGTAAGTTGTTTCATCTTTTCCTCCCTGAACAATGTCTGTTTAGAACTTCAGCTCAGCCAACGCTTGCGGCGGCTGTAGTGTTTGACGTTGTGAAAATCGGTGCCTTCACCACCGCCAAGATAGAACTCTTGGATGTCGGAATTGGATTTGAGCGCTTCGGCGGTGCCGTTCATGACAACACGACCATTTTCAATGAGATACCCTTCCGAAACGATCTCCAGCGCGGCCAGAGCGTTCTGTTCCACAAGCAGAACGGACATCCCCTCCTCTTCGTTGATCTTTTTGAGGATGCCGAAAATCTCAGCGACGAGGAATGGCGCAAGCCCAAGGCTCGGCTCATCCAGCATCAGCAATTTTGGCTGAGTGACAAGCGCGCGGCCAATGGCCAGCATCTGTTGCTCGCCACCCGACAGGTAGCCGGCCAGCGAATTGCGCCGTTCAGCCAGTCGCGGGAAATAGGCATAGATTTTTTCCTTTTCCGCGCTCAGGACTGACCGGGACATGCCCGTCGGTGCAGCTGCTGTCAGGTTCTCGTCCGGTGTCAGGTGTTCAAAGACACGTCGACCTTCGATGACGTGACAGATGCCCATATCCACTCGATTCTGAGCGAGCATGCCGGTCATGTCAGTGCCTTCGAACTTGATCTCTCCGCGGCTGACGCGTCCGCGTTCAGCTTTCAAAAGACCACTGATCGCTTTCAGCGTCGTGCTTTTCCCCGCTCCGTTTGAGCCCAAAAGCGCGATCATCTCGCCTTTTGGCACCTGAACCGAAACACCTTTGATCGCCAGCATCACGTTGTCATACAGCACTTCGACACTGTTCATTGACAGGATGGGCTGGGCTTTGACCTTTTCTTGCATCGACATTCCTCCCTACTTTCTCAGCTGATCAAAGGGCCAGACCATCAGGTAGTCCCTTATATTGCCGTAGAGCTTTCCCAGCCCCAGCGGTTCGATCAAAAGAATTATGACGATCAGCGCGCCGTAGACCGCGTTCGGGATATGGGCGAGCGTTTCAACGTTGATTTGCATTCCAAGTGACAGGCTGCCTCCAGCGACGATCCCGTTCACCAAACCGGGTACAAGCAGGATCAGGGCGACCCCCAAATACGATCCGATGACGCTGCCAAGGCCTCCGACAATCACCATCGCCAGTACCTGGATCGAAACCGCGACCGAGAATTGCTCTGGAGCGGCGAGGAAGAAGAACGTCGCGACAAGCAGCGCTCCGCTAACACCAGCGATGAAAGACGATGCTGCAAAGGCCAGGATTTTATAGTAGAAACTGTTGACGCCCAGAATTGCCGCGGCAAAATCCTTTTCCCGGACCGCAACCAAGGCGCGCCCCAACCCGGTGCGTTTGAGGTTCAGCATGAAGATCGTCACCAACACGCACCAGCCAAAGGCGACATAGTAGTAGCCCGTGTCAGACGTGATGTCCTGCCCAAGCAGCGCCAATGTCGGGGCTTGCAACGATGCGTGTGAACCGCCCGAGATCGCAGGCGAGTGGGTCAATACCCAGTCCATCACAAACTGCATCGCAAGGGTTGTCAGCGCGAGATAGAGCCCCTTCACCCGCAATGCGGCAAAGGCGAACAGACTGCCGATCACCGATGATGCCAACCCGCCGATGATCAGGGCGAACTCCCATGGTACCCCAAATCGTGCGGCGTGGATTGCCGAATAGGCACCAACAGCCATAACAGCGGCATAACCCAGATGAAGCTGGCCAGCCCAACCTGTCACCAGATTCAGCCCAAGCGCCGCAGCTGTCCAGATCAACCAGGGCAGCATGTAACTGTTCAGATACAAAGACGGCAAAAGGAATGGTGCCGCCAGCCCGAAAAGGAAGATGAAGATCGCTAGATTGCGGTCAGCGGGAACCTTGAAGATACGGCTGTCCGATACGTAGTTGGCGTGATGGACACCAGAAAGTCTATAGAACATTCCTTACACCCTTTCGATGTCGTGGCGGCCAAACAGCCCGTGCGGACGGATCATGACCGTAAGGATGAGAACAGCAGCAACGATAAGTTCGCGGCTTCCGCCCCCAACAAGAGGATCAAGGAAATCAGCGCCAACGTTTTCGACAATACCGAGAATGATACCAGCGACCACAGCCCCCAGAATACTGTCAAGACCACCCAGAACAGCAACTGTCAGACCTTTGAGAAGCAACAGTGAGAGCGCTTGATCAACACCCTGAATTTCACCCCAGATGACGCCCGCAGCCACAGCTACGACTGACGCCAATGCCCAGGACAAACCAACGCCGCGTTCAACCGAAATCCCGACCGACCAGGACGCCATGTAATCGTCTGCGATTGCCCGCAATTTGATACCGGTGCGGCTGCGGAAAAACAGCATAAAGCCGACAAAAAGGCCGATCGCCACCCCTGCCCCGACAAGATGGATGCGACTGACAAAGATGTCACCAAGGAACAATGGATCATAGCTGACCCCCAGTTCTACTGACCGTGACGTTCCGCCCCAGATCGCCAGCGTTGTACCGCGCAGGAAAATATCAAGACCCAATGTCATCATCAGGATCATTACAACCGGGCGGCCCGCAAGGCGGCGCAGCGCAACCCGCTCAATCCCAAATCCCAGACCGAACATGATCAGGGCCGCAAACGGAATGGCCAGCCACAGCGGCAGGCCTGCGTCATTCGACAAGGCAAGAACCACATAGGCTCCAACCATCGTCAATCCGCCCTGAGCCAGATTGGGCACCGAAGATGCTTTGTAAATCAGCACGAGGCCGATGGCGAATAGCGAATACAGCAGACCCGTTAGGGCTCCGTTGATCGCCAGCTCTGATAGAAAGATCCAGTCCATTTATACCTCCCTGATGGGAAGGTTCTTTTCGACCTTCCCTACTTCCCCGGTCTCGTAAGTCACCTGCGCGCTTACATGGACCTCTTTTGAACCGTCATAGAGCGCCGCGATAACATCGGCATAGCGTTCCTGAACGACCTTGCGGCGCAGTTTTCTGGTCCGCGTGATTTCCCCATCATCCGGGTCAAATTCCTTTGGCAAACTGACGAAACGTTTCAACTGCAAGGGTTCAGTGACGGCCTTGTTGACCCGCTCGAACGCCTCGCGCAAAAGGGTGGCGACCTCGTCACGTTGGGACAAGTCGGCATAAGAAACGTATGGCACGCCATTCACTTCTGCCCAGTGGCCTACTGCTTCGAAATCCACGCAGACCATTGCGGTCAGTTCGTCCAGTCCCGACCCAAGTACAGCCGCATCCTTGATATACGGGCTGAACTTCAGGCGGTTTTCGATATAGTTCGGAACATAGCGTTCACCCCCGGCCGTATACATGACCTCAGACACACGCCCCAAAACCACCAGTTGGCCGTTCTCTTCCAGATATCCAGCATCGCCGGTCAGCAGCCACCCGTCTTGCAGGGCTTCGGCACTTGCCTCCGGCTTGTTGAAATACCCACTGAACACGCTGTCGGAACGCAACATGATCTGGCCGCTGTCATCAATCTTGATCTCGACTCCCGGCGCAGGCTTACCAACGGTGTGAAGCCGCACCTCATTCGGTGCCTGCATCGCGCTGATGGCACTGATTTCGGTCTGCCCGTAAAACTGGCGCAGTTTGATGCCCAGGGCACGGTAAAAGACAAAGGTATCTTCGCCGATGGCCTCTCCGCCAGTGAACGCGCTTTTCAGACGGCTCATGCCGAACTGATCCTTAATCGGGCCAAAAACAAGTGCCTCACCCAACAGACGGCCCAAAGGTTCTAATGCACCGCCACTCTTGCCATTCAGTTTCCGCGTCTCGGCCGCGATCGCCCGATCCATAAAGAAATGGTACAACCGCTTCTTTAGCGGCGTTGAATCCTCCATGCCGACCTGAATTGTGGTCAGCATCTGATCCCAACTTCTGGGTGCTGCCAAATAGAAAGTCGGAGCGATTTCCCGCATGTCCCGCACAACTGTTTCCTGTCGCTCCGGGACGTTGACGGTGAACCGGTACAAAAGCGCCGCAGCCACCGTAATGGCATAATCCCCGACCCAGGCCATCGGGAGATAGGCAAGGATATCCTCATCTTCCCCGAACGCGCCTGCGTCATGGCCATTCTTGGCTGCGCTCAGAACGTTTTTCTGGCTCAGAACAATGCCTTTTGGCTGACCGGTTGTTCCAGACGAATGCAGAAAGATCGCGGGATCGTCTGGCTTTGTCCGGTGCAAAATCTCTTCGCGACGACTGGGCGTTTCGTTCAGATCGTGCTGGCCAATTTCGATCAGGTGGTCCCATGACATAAGACCATCGTTTTCGTAAAACCCAAGCCCGCGCGTTTCAGCATAGATGATGTGTTCAATGCCGGTCGCGCCTGCATCGCGTATCTCAAGAATCTTATCGACCTGTTCTTGATCTTCCGCGATGGCGGCTACGATTTTAGCTTCTCCAAGGAAATGCTGAAGCTCTTCGAGCGTCGCACCCGGATAAGCTGGCATTGCATAAGCACCAAGCAGCGAAAGCGCCAACATGCCACCATATAGCCGTGCACGGTTATCGCCCAGAATGAGTACGGCGTTGCCCGGTTTAATGCCAATCTTCTCAAGACCGGCTGCGCAGGCCAGAATCTCATCGACGTACTCGCTCCAGGTGCTTTCCTTCCAAATCCCACGCTCTTTTTCGCGCATGGCGATGTTCGACCCGTGGTTTGACGCGTTCCGCGCCAAAAGTGTGCCAATCGTCTCGTTGATCGAATTATGCGATGTTGACCCCTCAGTCATGCGACCCTCCAACATATGCTTCGATGACCCGAGGGTCTTTTACGACTTCTTTTGGTATGCCACTGGCGATCATTTCGCCGTAATTCAGTGCTAGCATTCGATCACAAATGCCGATGATGACATCCATGTGGTGTTCGATCAGCAGGACGCTCACGCCCCGTTCTGCCCGCGCATCCAGAATGAAGCGGGACATATACCCCTTCTCTTCTTGGTTCATGCCTGCCATCGGCTCATCAAGGATCAACATTTGTGGCTCGGCCACCAAGGCGCGTGCAAGCTCAACTCGCTTTTTCAACCCAATCGGAAGCCCATCAACCAATTCGTTCCGGATGCTCTCGAGCTGCAGAAACTCGATCACCTCTTCGACGATCTTGCGGTTCTCGATCTCTTCACTTTTTGCGGCCCACCAATAAAACGCGGTGCGGAAAACGCCCGGGTTCATGTGGATGTGGCGACCCAGCAAAATGTTGTCGAGCACGCTCATCCCGTTGAACAGGGCAAGGTTCTGAAACGTTCGGGCAACCCCGAGTTTTGCAACCTTGTGGGGCGCTGTGCCCGTGATGTCATTTCCCGCCAGACGGATAGATCCGACATTTGGCGGATAAAATCCGGTGATCGCGTTTGTCAGCGTTGTCTTGCCGCTGCCGTTCGGCCCCACGAGGCCAAAGATTTCCTGGGGCTGAATGACCATGTCCACGCCGGTGACAGCGACAATGCCGCCAAATCGCCGCTCGATCCCGCGACACTCCAGTATCGCGCCATCACTGGTGCCGGTTTCTGTTTGTCTATTCGTCATCATCTGGCTCTTTTTTCCCCCACTAGGTTCGTAACTTGTCTCAGGAAATCCGGAAATAATCCGGTCGTCCTGTTGGCCAGGGATCTCCCCACATTTGCTGTCCACCATCGATGTTCAAAACTTCGCCGGTTACGAATTTCCCTGAACTGGCTGCCATATAGACAACCCCTTCAGCAACATCCCATTCGTCGCCAGCGTGTCGCATCGGGTTTGAGTCCTGGAAGGTTGCCGCGCCTTCTGGCGGGTAGTTCCCAAATCCATTGCTTTCGCAGCAACCCGGTGCCACGCAATTTACCCTGATGTCATGTGGAGCCCACTCCACTGCAACCGATTTGGACATGTAAATGACCCCGGCGCGCGCCGCGCAGGTATGGGCAATGCCCGGCATCCCGCGCCAGATGTCTGCCACAATACTAACGATTGCACCCGGTTGCTTGTGCTTCACCCAATGACGCGCGGTGGATTGCATCATCCACCAGGTGCCGTTGAGGTTGGTATCTATGACGGCGTTCCAGCCCTTGGGTGAAAAATCCAGCGCAGCTTGAGGGAACTGCCCACCTGCATTGTTCACCAAAACGTCAATTGAACCGAATTCCTGATTTACCTGCGCAACAAACTCTTCGACCTGTTCTGGGTCTCGAATGGTCATCGGCATGGCAAAGACTTTGCCACCAAGACTTTCAAGAAAATCCTTGGCCGAAGCCAGCTTTTCTTCATTACGTCCGTTAATGGCAAGATTGGCACCCAGTTTGGCGAAAAGGGTCGCAATCGCCAAACCCAGGCCGCCGCCTGCACCAGTTACAACAACTGTCTTGCCTGCAAACAAATCGCGTGCATAAACAGTTGAGCGTGTTGCAAGATCTTCTCGCGAAGATCCAAATTGCGTCTCACTCATGACGCCTCCTCCCTATTCCCCATTCGGGTTTTTTTATAATCTAACGTGCGTTAGAAAATTAATCAACCCAAGATTCTTCATGCTGTCTCGGCTTCGAAAGAACTTAGTAAGACTTTGGAAGTTCATGATTTTTTCCCGCGATGAACGATAAGAGCATCTGCGGGCTCGCTGGCACGATTCGGAAAAGCAGGGCTTCTCTGACCAGTCGCTCGACATGATATTCTTTGGCATACCCGAATCCACCAAAGGCAATTTGCGCCGCTTCGGTCGCCTCGACTGCGGCATCCGCGGCCCGCAATTTGGCAGCGTTTGCCTCCACCCCGCGCCAATGGATGCTGAACCCCCTGATCCTGACCGATGGGTCAACCGATAACCACACGCTCGTTGGCATAGTGCGCCGCGCGTTTCAGAGCCTTGCACGCAATGCCGAAGCACTCGCCATCCACAAGGATGCGGGCGCGGTGCTCATCAGTGCCGAATTTCACAACGGGATTGAGGCCGAATATGTTCACATATCCGCAAAATCTGGTCACCTATTTCTCTTTGTTCATCCGTCATTCGAAACGTCACGGTGTACCTGCTCGTCATCCAAGCTCACACGTCCCGCCTCGCAATGGGCGGTCATCCGCTCCTTGGGGAAGAAACGTGGCCCCTGCAAACCTCGCGCGAAAAAAGAAATTTCAAAGTGACCCACTACCCAATCAGGATAGCGCCTGTGTCCTGGGGCTGGAGGGTCAGAATGCGGTCAGCCAGCCGCGTGGCCTCGCGTGGGTCATGGGTCACAAAAAGCGTTGCGGGTTTCACGTCATCAATGAGCGAGCGCGTGAGGGTCAGCATGCGGTCGGCGGTCTCGGCATCCAGCGAGACGAAGGGTTCGTCCATGATAAGCAGATCCGGCTGGCCTGCAAAAGCGCGGGCAAGTGAGAGGCGGCGTTGCTGGCCGAGGGAAAGCTGGCCGGGGAAGTCAGGGCCTCTGCCTGAAAGTCCGACGCGGTCGAGGGCCGCGTTGGCGTCTGCGGCAGAGAGATCAGGGTGGATCAGGCGCAGATTGTCGCGGGCGGAGCGCCATGGGAGGAGTGTCGGCTCCTGAAAGACAATTGCAAGCGCATCGGGGCGCTTGACGGTTCCGTCAAAGCCGGAGTCGATGCCGGCGATGATCCGCAACAGGGTCGATTTGCCGATGCCCGAGGGGCCGACAAGAGCGACGGTTTCGCCTTTGGCTATCTCAAAAGCGATGTCACCCAGCACGGGGGTGTCGCCGTAGGATTTGGCGGTGATGTCGACCCTGATCATGCGCTGCGCCACCGGTTCGCGTGGCGTTCCGCCGGTTGCAGGATCAGCCATTCGACCAGCAGCATCACGCAGATGAAGGACAGCGCATAGACGAGCACCATCGCAACGTCGAAAAGCTGAAAGTAGAGGTGAATCTGGAAGCCGACGCCGGAGGAGCGGCCGAGGAATTCGACGACTAGCACGATTTTCCAGATCACGGCGACGCCAGAGCGGGCGGCGGCGGCGATGAAGGGGGCGAGTTGCGGGAGCAGCACGTGGCGCATCCGGGTGCGCCAGGGCATGCGATAGACGCGGGCCATGGCATCCAGCGCGGGGTCGAAGGCGCGGGCACCTTCGCGGATGACGACGGCAACGTTGGGAACTTTGTTCAGGGTCACGGCGACGATGGCGGCGGTCTCGTTCAGGCCGATCCAGAGGTAGCAGAGCACGATCAGGACAAGTGCGGGAAGGTTGAGAAAGATGACGAGCCACGGGTCAAGCCAGCGGTCAAGACGCGCGAAGCGGCCCATTGCCAGACCGAGGATCAGACCCAGCGACATCGCCAGACCAAAGGCCCAGATGACCCGCAGGAGGGTGGCACCCAGATGGGTCGGCAGTTCGCCCGAGGCAAGTTCAGCCACAAAGAGCGGAACCAGTGACCAGGGCTGTGGCAGGACCTGCGCGTCATCTGTGAGAAAAGCGGCGATGACCCAAAGCGACAGCAGGCCAAGAATGGAAAAGACCGGGGTAAGCCGTGCGTCAGTGGGGCCCATCACGGCGCTATTTCACCGGCGCAAACAGGCCCTCGGGCACGGTTGACGCCTTGCCCACCAGTTCCGCTCCGCCCAGTTCTGCCATCAGGGCCAGCATCTTGTCTGCCGCTGCGGCGTTGACGGGGCCACGCACGGGGATTCCTGCAATCCAGTCGGATTTCAGTTGATTGAATTGCGCGTCGGTTTTGGCGTTCATACGGGGGCGGATCGCGTCCCATGCGGCGTCATCGCTTGCCAGCTTGTCCTTGGCCGCGCGGCTGGCGTCATAGAACGCCTGCGCCAGATCGGGGTGATCGGCCAGAAAGCCCTCTTTCATATAGTAGCCCAAAAGCGGCGTATCGGTATCAAGACCAAGTGCGCGTCCTGCTGTTTCAACCGAAATCAGTTCGCGCATGCCGGAAGCCTTCATCTTGGCCAGAAAGTGCCAGAAGTTGATCGCCCCGGCCATGTCCCCACCCAAGGCGGACTTAAAAATCAGCGGTGGCGCGCCGTAGACCTGTTCGGTCTCGGTCTTGAGGTCAAAGCCGAATTCCTGCTGGGCATAGGCGCGCAGGATCAGCCATGATTTGTCCAGAGGGCCGCCCGCAATGCCAACCTTTGATCCGGCAAGGTCAGGGATTTTGCTGGCGGCACTGTCGCCGGGAACAACAATGCCGCCCACCGCGCGGGAATAGGGGATGAACACATAACCCTTACCCGCCGCGCGCTGCCGTGCCACCCAGATCCAGTCGGCGACAGCCATGTCGGCCTCACCGCCCTCAACAGCGATACGGGTGGCACCGTTGTCCGCATAGGGCTGCACATCAAGGGTAAAGCCGTTGTCGCGGTCAAAGCCGTTTTGCGTGATCGTCGCAAGTTCCCAGTTCACCGTCCCGATTTTCAGGACCGCCACCCGGATCACCGGAAGGTCAGAGGCCAGCACCGTCGATGCCAGCCCGATCAGTGCCAAAACGGTTATGACAAACTGGCGCATCTCGTGTCGCTCCTTGTTGGGACTGAACCCTATTCCGCCCGGCGGCCTGTTTCATTGAGGTCAGCGTCAAGTTCGATATCGAACTGCTTGCCACCTTTACAGATCACATCGTCCAACTCATAGCCGTCATCTTCGATCTCGATATCGGCAGGGTCCATCTGACATTCCATCTCGGCCAGCAGGGCTTCGATTTTTTCGACGGTTTCGGCATCAACGTGACCGTCAGCAGCAACCGGTCCGGCAAGAAGGGCCGCGATGCAAATTGCAAGAAAGGAAAGATGTTTCATGGGATGTCTCCGCAAGATTATTGAATGGAAAAGGTCACCGATTGCGCGTCGCCGGTCGAGCCGGGGATGCGCAGGGTGTGGCTGCCGGGTTTGATGGCGATGAACGAAAGCTCAGCAGTGCCAGCCTTGTCAAACTCAATGCTGTCGATGGCCATCGGACGGATCTCGATGCTGTTGATGACAATCTCATTCATCCAGATAGCGCGAAAGAACGCGGAGCCTTCGACTGCCAGTTCGGCAGAGCCGTCCGCGGTGATCTGCAGCTTGTAATAGGCCCCCGATTGCAGAGCGACGTCCTCGCCCAGCGGTTTGCCGGAGGCGAGCGTCAATTCAATCGTGTCGCCCCGGTTACAGGCGGCCAAAAGCCCCGCGAAACCCAGATCATCGCAGAGCGGGGCGGCGGAAAGGGGGGCGGCAAACACCGACAGAGCGGCGGCAAGTAGTGTCTTTTTCATTTGGGTCTCCCTTTGTTCGCGCTTTGGGTTATATTGAATCACCAATACCCTGCCACGCTGCGCGCTCTCGGGACATTGACGAGAAATGATATTTCTGAGGTTCCCAAAACGCATTAGTTTATTGTCACAACGCCCCAGGGCTGTTGCCCGACCTGCACCGATTTGAAGGCCTTTTCGCGGGCCACATCAATCACGGTGATGTCGTTGGAATTGCCGTTGGTGGTCAGCAGATATTTCTCATCCGGCGTAAAATCGAGCTGCCAGACGCGCTGACCCACAAGGATGTAATCAAGCACCTCAAGGCTTTGGGCATCAACGACGGCGACACGGTTGGCTGGCCCCAGCGCGACAAACAACCTTTTGCCATCCGAGGTGACCTTGGCCCCCACCGGTTGCAGCCATTCGGGCAGGACGCCCGCAACTTCAAAGCTGATCTTGCCCACCACGGTTGGGGTGCCATCCTTGGCGATGTCCATCGCGGTGACGGTGCCGCCGATCTCTGAAGTGACAAACAGGCGCGATCCGTCGGCGGTGTACTGGGCATAGCGCGGGCGCTGATCGACAAGCACGTTGTGCTTGATCTTGTAATCCTCGGTCGAGATGAAATGCGCCATGTTTGTGGTTTCAGAGGTGTTGACGACCCATTTGGCATCCGGGCTCATCCCCATGCCTTCGGGTTCCACACCCACGGGGACTTCGGCCAGCACGGTGCGGGTCTGGGTGTCCGTGACGGTCACAAGGTTGTCGTCTTCGTTGGCAATATAAAGCCGGGTGCCGGAAGGCTCCAAAACGAAGAGTTCGGGGTCGGGACCGGACGGAAGGCTGGGCAGTTCGGCATAGGTTTCAGAATCGAACACCCGCACGAGGTTGTCATCCGAGGCACAGACATAGATCAGCTTGCCATCGGGGCTGGCGGTGATGCCGCGCGGGCGGTTGCCGGCGAAAAATTCTTCGATCACCTCCCATGTGGTGGTGTCGACCACGCTGACGGTGTTGCCGCGTTCGTTGGTGACAAAGGCCTTGCCCGCCAGCGCAGGCTGACCGATGGCAAAGGCAAAAGCGGCGGACAGGATCAGGTGTTTCACGGTCATCTCCGTTCAGTCAAAGGCGGTGCAGGCGGATTCAGGGCGATCAAGGCCCATGGTATCCAGCGGTGAGAATTGATGCAGGAAACCGTCCTGCGGGCTGACACTGACGGTGATCTTGCCATCATAAAGCAGGACAGGCTGGCGCAACTGGCCGTTCCAGCTGCGGAATGTGACCTTTTGACCTTTGAAAGCCGCCAGCTCAAACGCGTCCGAGATGGCGTAGTCGCGCACGCCTTGCGCCTCTGCGGTATTGGCGCGGGTCACCGCCTCGCCAACCGCGCGCAGGGCGAGCCAGACGTTGTAATCCTCGGGCTTGGCATAGCGGCCGGTGATCGCCTCAAAGCGGGTGTGATACTGTGTGGCACCCCAAGCCTCGTGCGCGCCGTGAAAGGTGGTGGGGACCAGACCGCCCGAACCCATGACGGGACGCGGAGTCCAGAGATGATAGCTGAGGTAGCGGGCGAAATAATCGGTCGCATCGGCGGCGATCACAACGTCATGGTCAGCGGCGTTCTGGGTGTCGGTGGGGAGTTGGCGTTGCACCAGGACATGGCCGGAATCTGTGCGCCGTGTGCCGCCTGCGTCCTGAAATGTGCGGTCTTCGGTGATCTGTGCGCCATATTTGCGTGCGGCTTTGCGGTAGGCATCGGCCAGCGCGATATCGGCGGGGTTGGAGCCTGCGATCAGGAACCAGTTGCGCCATTTTTTCCAAATGGCAAATTGCGCAACGGCGTCAGCTTTCATCGCGTGCGAAGGCGCGATGTGCAGCAGGTTGGCGCGGCACTGATCATCGCGCAGGGTGATGTCGGGGGCGGCGGCGTTGAACACCAGAGCGTCCCGGGCGGCGGCGATGTCGGTCAGGCGCAACAGGTCTTTGGCCTCTGCCATGATCACGATCAGACGGATGCCCGCATCAAGGAGCTGCGCCAGTGCCGCGTCTGCCTCTTGGGGTGCGACGGCCAGATATGTGGTCTCATAGGTGTGGCCCAGAAAGCTGCCCGTTGTGTTGTTGTCCTCATCGGCCAGCGCCGCACCGCCAAAGCCCAGATCATCAGGCATCAGGTCATAGCGGCTGATCGGCAAAAGGCGGGGATAGTCGATGCGCAGCAGTGCGGCCTTGACGTCAATCGCCATCGCTGTCCCACCAGAAAAGACACACAGAAGTGCAGCAAAGATCGACAGATATAGGTGTTTCACGCTGTCCTCCCCCCGGCACTCCGGCCCGATTGCACAGCACGCAACAAATCTGCGGCGCGGTAAACCGATACTTTTGGTTGGGTTGCCTGAGGGATGGTAACAGCGTCATGATATTGCACGACTCTTATTTTTTAAGAACCGGAGTTTCGGATGCACCTGCCCGCGCAGCTGACGCATCAAAAACATCCCCGGACGGGAGGAAAAATGCTCAAAAGAACCTTCATGCTGGGCCTTGCCTTGGCCGCTGTGGCCCCGGTTGCCGTGCAGGCGCATGGGCCGACACGGCAGAAAATCACCCTGACCACCGAAGTGGCCGCCGACCCCGCCGAGGTCTGGGCCGCGATTGGCGATTTTCAGGACATGTCGTGGCATCCGGTGGTGCATTCCAGCACTGGCGAGAACGGCAATGCGATTGACGCCACCCGCGTGCTGACGCTGGAGGCCGAGGGCGGGCCGACAATTTCCGAGGTCCTTTATAAGTTCAGTGATGAGAAGATGAGCTATTCCTACCGCATCACCGAGGTGCTGGTGGAGGTCCTGCCGGTCACGAATTATTCCTCGCATCTGACGGTGAAACCGCGTGACGGCGGCGGGTCGCTGATCGAATGGCGCGGGGCGTTTTACCGGGGCTATCCGAACAATGATCCGCCACCGGAGCTGAACGACGAGGCCGCGATTGCCGCTGTCTCGGGTGTCTATCAGGCCGGTCTGGACGCATTGGTCGAGAAATTTGGCGCGCCGGGCAGTTAGCATCCTTGCCGCCCTTTGGCTGGCATCTGCGGCCGTTGCCGGGGATGTGGCCTTTGTCACCTGTCAAAACGGCGACGGGGTCAGTGTCATTGACCTTGAGACGCAGGAAGAACGCGCGCGCTGGTCCGTGCCGGGCAAACCGGCAGGCGTTGCGGCGGCCCCGGATGCTGTTTTCACCGTGGCCCCCGACGCCAAAATCGTGCGCCGCCATGATCCTGCCACGGGCAATGTCGCCGCACAGATCACGCTGGACGGTGGCCCCATCGGCATCGCCCATGACCCCGTCCGCACCCGCGTTTTTGTGTCCGACTGGTACAATGCGCGCATCTGGGTGCTGAACGCCGGCACGCTTCGGATTGAAACCGAACTGACCACCGGCGCCGCCCCTGCTGGCCTCGCCCTGTCGCCGGATAGGCGGTTCCTCGCAAGCGCTGACCGCGATGCGGATCAGGTGTCGATATACAATGCCACCACACTGGCGCTGCATGCGCGTGTCGATGTGGGCCTGCGCCCTTTCGGGTTGGCCTTTGCACCGGACGGGCGGCTCTTTGTGGCCAATGTCGGCAGCAATGATGTGAGCGTCATCGGCGCGAATGGCACCGCCATCTTGACCACCTTTGGCGTGGGCGAACGGCCCTACGGCATCGCCTTTGCCCAAGGCCGCGGTTTTGTCAGCAACCAGTATCATGACAGCGTCAGTGTGGTTGATACGACAACGTTTGAAACCCTCAAAACCCTCGACAGCGGCGAATACCCCGAAGGGATATTTGCCACCTCCGATGGCACGCAGATCGTCGTGGCCAACTGGTTTGACAACACGGTCACTATAATCGACGCAAGCACCCTTTCTGTGTTAGGGTCCGTCGCAACCTGTGACGGCCCGCGCGCGTTCGGGGCCTTCATTTCGAAAGGATAAGGCATGAAACGGATTGCATTGGGACTGGCCGCTGCATTGGTGATGGGCACCGCCCTGCCCGCTTTTGCCACGTCAGAGGCATGGGAGAGCATCCAGTTTGAATTATACGGAGAGCGCCCGACCTTGAGCGGTGACGATTTCATCGCCATTGACGCGCCCTACCGCACCAAGGATGACGCCCGCACGCGGATCGCGGCACAGGTTGTGGCCCCAAACGGCGGGGCCATCGACAAGGTGACCGTGGTGCTGGATGAAAACCCGATGCCGGTCTCGGCGGTGTTTGATCTGGATGACCCGCGCGAGAGTTTCTATTTCGATCTGACCATGCGCGTGAACGGCCCGACGCCGATGCATGTTGTGGCCGAAATGACCGACGGGCGGCTCTTTGTGTCCGAAACTTTTGTGAAAACCTCCGGCACCGGTGCGTGTTCGGCCCCTCCGGGAACGGATATCGAGGCGGCTTTGGCGTCCTTGGGCAACATGCAGATTGATGTGACGGGCCGCCTGAAACCGATGATCGGCAGCCTGTCGCAGTCGTTTCTGAACCGGCAGAACCGCGTTGGTGTGGACATCTCGCACCCGTCGCATTCGGGCATGCAGATGGATCAGATATCGCTGCTGTTCATCCCGCTGCGCTATGTTGAAACGGTGGATATTGATCTTGATGGCGGCGGTTATGTCGAGATGACTGGGTCAATCTCGCTGTCTGAAAACCCGCGTGTGGGCTTGGCTGTGCCGCAGAATACGCAGTCGCTGGACGTCACCATGACCGACACCGATGGCACCGTGAGCCACGCGCACAAGGATCTGGCCGGGTTCTGACCAAGCCCCGCGCGGAGCTTGGCCCTGCGGTTGATCAGCAGCCGCCGGACACCTGAACAAGGCCACGGTCCACGGAATCCAGAGTGGCGGTGCAGGATGTATCGCCCACCCGCGTGGCAACGCTTTCGCCCGGCGCAAGGTCATACATCGTCTGGCCCACCGACAGCCGCGCATCGTGATCGCGCACTTTCGACACAAAAACCCGCAACGCACCTTCTGCAAGCATCGCGGTCTGGCCAACGGACAGCCCTTTTGCCGCAGGCATATCGGCACCACAGGTCGCGGTCAGACTGGCCCCCGCCCCAACGCTGGCGAGCGTCAGCCTGCAAGTATCCTGAGCGCCCTGAACCGTGCGCGATGTGCCTGTGCGCATGGTGAACATATCCTGCCCGACGGACAGCCGGGCGGCCCCTTCGGTCAGGCGTGAAACGAAAACGCGCAACGCGCCATCCGACAGCGCAATCGTCTCGCCCGGAGAGGCATCACTGGCAGCAGCGACGGGCGCGGCCTGTGGTGCGGCGGAGGGCAGTTCATCAATCTGCGCCTGCATCGCCGCCAGATCATCCGAAGACACCGCATTTTCCGCCTGCGCCGTCAGCGTGTCGATCGTTTCCTGCAAGCCCGCGATCTGCGCCTCGAACCCTTCCGTGATCTCAGCGATCTGTGCATCGACGGCGGTCTGAATTTCACCCACCTGCCCGCCAAGCGCATCAACGGTATCACTGACCGGAGCAAGCGTGCCCGAGATCATTTCCTTGATCTTGTCGTCTCCGTCATCCCCGCCGCCAAAAATCAGCGCCACCAATAATAGCACGACAACCGCAGCACCCCCGCCCATCAGAATTTTCTTGTTTTCCAAAACCTTGCTCCCTATCGCAACGCGCCGGGCCGCAGCGGCCATACGCGAATCTTTGCATCAATCCTGATCCTAGCATGAACACCACTGCAACGGGTTGGGTGTTGATGTAAAAGCCCGCCCCGGCACTATTGCGTCTGCGGCTGGCCTTCCATCGGGGTCACGCGTTCTACCGGATAGTCAAAGAAGCTCCAGCCATCGGTGCCTTCGGGCATCCAGTAGACGTCTTTGTAACCCCATGCGATGGCGCGTCTGGCGGCGTTCCAACTCATCCAGCATTCCTCAAGGCAAAAGATCACCACCGGGTTGGCCGGATTACCCCTGCTGGCGACCTCAAGTCCGGCGCGGAAATAATCCGCAGTCACATCCGCAATCGCCCCATAACCCACGTTGGGCAACCAAATGGCCCCCGCGATGCTGTCGCGCGGCTTGTCGCGCCAGATCGTGCCTTTGGGCAGATTGGCAGGCCTGGGCGGTTGTGGCAGCACGTCGATGAACCCTGCGGTGCCGGTCTCCCACAGTTCAAACGCCGCTTCGGGGTCAAGGACCGTACCGCCGGTGATCATCTCTGGCACCGGGCCACGGTAGTGATCCATCTTGTAGCCCGATGGCTCAGGTACACTATCCGCGAAGGCAAACACGGGCACCACCAGCACTAGGCCGATGATGCCCGCGCGCCTCATTGTGACAGGTCCAGCACTTCGGTGCCCAGATCAGAGATCAGCGGCACACCGGCATTCACCAAAAGCGCGTTGATCTCGTCCTGATGGCGGCGGATCAGGGAATTGAGCTTGCGTTGCCAGACTTTCTCGCCCTGACGCACACCCATGGTGATGCGGTAGAACAGACGCGGCGGCAGGGTTTCGCGCACCAGCGGGATCACGGTGAAATCAGGATAGCCGTCCTTGACCAATGGACCGCCCAGCGGACCCCACAGGAGTGCGGCGTCAATATCGCCTGCGGCCAGATCCTCCAGCATATTGTCAGCGGGGCTTTCATGGCGGCGATCGACCACCAGATTATAGGGTTTCGCCCGTGCAATCAGCCCGTTACGCGCCAGATGGGCCGAAGGCGGCGTGCCCGCAATGATCCCGATCCGCAGCCCCTTGAGCGCCGGATCGGTCAGTGTTTCCACAGCCGCCAGCGGGCCGTCCGAGGGCACGATCAGGCTATAGACTGAGGTAAAGTAATGATTGGTGTTCAGCACCAGCTCATGGCCCTGCGCATACGCCACCACCAGATCACATTTCTTGGAGTTGAGCGAATTGCGGATAAACCCGGTGGCCATCGGATACCAAGTGTAGCGCACCGGCAATTCCAGCTTGGCCGCAATCAGCTCGGTCAGCTTGTTCTCGTATCCGGTGCCATCCTTGGTCGACATCGGATAATTGGCGGGATCCGCACAAACCCGCAGCGCATTTCCCGACACAAGGTCCGAGGTCTGCGCCTGAGCGCCCGCCGCGGTCAGGGCAAGCGCCACACAGGCACGGGCCAGAACAGATCTGATGTCAGCCCATGCAGGCATCTTCGTCCTCACGAATGATATCGGATTTCTTATCCTTCTTGGCCGGGCGCCCGCGCGGAACCGCCTCAACGCCGCGTGCCTTCAGGTATACGTAAATATCGTCGAGATAGCACATGACATTCCGGTTATCACCAAAGTGCGGCATCACCGAATTGCCGTTTTTGCGGCCGTTTACAACCACATCAATAAAGTCGTCATAGCCCATGTGCACAGCCGAGTTCTTGATCTTGGGTGCATAGGTCGATCCCTCGCCATCGGGTCCGTGGCAGACGTGGCATTCCGAATGGTAGCGGCGAAAACCCGAGAACGTCAGCCAGTCCACTGTGCCATCCGCAGCCAGGTTAAAGGTCGGCACGTCGTCTTCGGTGTAGTACCGCCCGTCCTCGTCATAGGACACCATGATATCAGGATTGGCCGCGTCAATGTCTTTTACGGGCTGGTCGCTCCAGGATTGGGCCAGGACTGCGCTGCTGGAAGATGTCAAAGCCATCGCTGCGGCGACGAGCAAAGAGGGAATGAACCTCATGGGGATGTCCTCTCGGATAGGGTGGTGATTTTTTTATTTTTTGGGGGATAGGGCCGGGCCACAGCTTTATGCCATGGCCCGGCCCAATTCACAGTTCAGATGTCAAAGCGCCCTAATTCGGCAGTTTGAATACAGTCAGCTGACCACCAAGTGCGGTGTAATCGCTGAGCGCTGCATAGCCGCCCACAGCACCCAGACCGTCGTTGGGGTTTGTCAGGCCAGCCGCAAGGCCGATCCCGGCCCAGCCGCCAACACCCGACAGGATACCGATGTACTGCTGGCCGTCATGCACATAGGTCATCACGTTGCCGATGATGCCAGATGGCGTCTTGAAGCGATAAAGCTCTTCACCGGTTTCCGCGTGAACCGCCTTGAGATGACCTTCAAGCGTGCCGTAGAACACGATGTCGCCCGCCGTGGCCAAAGCACCGGACCAGACCGAAAACTTCTCGGGGACGGACCACTTGATCTCACCCTTGATGTTGTCCCAGGCGATAAAGTTACCCATGCCGCCGTGGCTGTCTTGTGCCGGATACATCGCCAGTGTCGCGCCCACATAAGGCTGACCGGCGGTGTAGGACACCCGGAATGGCTCATAGTCCATGCAGACGTGGTTGGTCGGCACATACATCAGCTCTGTTTTGGGCGAATACGCCGCAGGCTGCTGGTCTTTGGTACCCAGAGCCGCAGGGCAGATGCCTGTGGAGTTGACGTCTTCGCCGTTCTGCTCGGTAGAGTACTGCGCCACAACTTGCGGACGACCATAGGTTTCGGAGTTGGGGTCCATGTCCACACCGGAGGTCCAGTTCACAACCGGATCGAACTTTTCAGCCACCAGCAATTCGCCGCTGACACGGTCCATCGTATACCCCAGACCGTTGCGGTCAAAGTGAGTAAGCAGCTTGCGCTCCTGTCCATCAATTTCCTGCTCCGTGAGGATCATTTCATTGATGCCGTCATAATCCCACTCATCGTGCGGGGTCATCTGGTAGAACCACCGGGCTTCACCGGTGTCGATGTCGCGCGCCATGACAGTCATCGACCAGCGGTTGTCACCGGGACGCTGGGCGGGGTTCCAGGTCGAGGGGTTGGCCGTTCCATAGTAGAACAGGTTTTCTTCCATATCCGCCGAGTACCAGCCCCAGGTCGTTGCGCCGCCGATCATCCACTGATCGCCTTCCCAGGTCTTGATCGAGCTATCGACGCCAATGGGTTTGCCCAGATGTGTGGTCTTCTCCGGGTCTACCAAAAGCTGATCGTCCGTGCCCACGGAATAGGCGCGCCATTCCTGCTCACCGGTTTCAATATTGTAGGCCGTCACATGGCCCTGAACACCAAATTCTCCACCCGAAATGCCGACGATGATCTTGTCCTTCACGGGCAGAACCGTCGCGGTGTTTGTTTCACCGATGGCCGGATCGCCATTCTGTGCTTCCCAGACCACATCACCTGACATGGCGTCCAGTGCGACAACCTTGGTATCCGCCTGATGCAGGAAGATCTTGCCGTTCGCATAGGCCACACCACGGTTGACCGTGTCACAGCACATCACCGGAATGACATCCGGGTCCTGCTTGGGCTCGTATTTCCAGGCGATCTTGCCATCGTCGGCCAGATCAAGCGCATAGACGATATTCGGGAACGGCGTGTGGACATACATCATGTTGTCGATCACAAGGGGCGAACCTTCGTGACCACGCAGAACACCCGTCGAGAATGTCCATGCCACCTGCAGATCACCGACGTTGCCGGCATTGATCTGATCGAGCTCGGAATAGCGCTGGTTTTTGTAGTCACCCGTCTGGATTGCCCACTGGTTGGGGTTGTCCATCTTGGTCATCAGGTCGTCATTCGCGACAGCCATGCTGGCGCAGATGGCAAGACCCGATGTTAAAGCCATTAGCTTTTTCATTGAAAGTTCCTCCCGGTTATGCGGCTGCTGGAACCGCTTTCGTGATGACGGCCACACCCGAACCAATCGGAGGCAACCCTCTTTTATCCGCTCTCTCCGTCCCTTCCTCAGGGGCGTCAGCGAAATCTCATATGCGCGCCCTATTCGGCCTCGAATGTCGCCAGATAGGCGAGCACATCGGCGCGATCCTTTTCCTTGCGCAGACCCGCATAGGACATCTTGGTGCCCTTCAGGTAACTGCGCGGTTTGGTAAGAAACGCGTCCAGTTCCTCGGCGGTCCAGACATCGCCGGCCTCGCCCTTTGCGGCCAGCACCTTGGAATAGGAAAACCCGTCAACCGTCGCCATTTGCCGCCCGACAATCCCGTTCAGAACCGGGCCAATCTTGTTCTCGGCCCCTTCCCCTACCGCGTGGCACGCCTTGCACTTGCGAAAGACCTTCTCGCCCTTGGCTGAATCGCCTTCGGCTTGCGCCAGCGCGGGCAGGCACGCCACCAATGAAACGGTAAGGAACTGTCTGATCATGTTTTGCCTTTCATAAGCGGTTGTTCTGATCCTGGTGGAGCCTTTGGGCGTGCCAGCGCACATGGTCGCCCGCGAAACTGTTGACAAAGAAATACGAATGGTCATAGCCCGCCTGCATGCGGAATTGTCCGGGCTGGCGGCACCGGGCCATCATATCGGCAAGCGCCTCTGGCTTGAGCAGATCGAGAAACTGGTCGTCGGCCCCTTGATCCACCAAAAGATCACTTTTCCAGCCCAGTGACTCCAAGAGTAACGTCGAATCGTATTCCACCCAAGCGCTTTCATCGTCGCCCAGATAGGCGCTCAACTGTTTGCGGCCCCAATCGGACTGCGTCGGGTTGGCAATCGGCGCAAAGGCCGACAGCGAAGCGAAAAGACCAGGGTTGCGCAGTGCAATCGTGATCGCCCCGTGCCCGCCCATGGAATGCCCGGTGATGCCATGCGCATCGCGCAGCGGCAGGTTGTCCATCAGTGCCGCGCGCAGCTCGGTCGCGATATAATCATACATCTGAAAATGCGGCCGCCAGGGATCACAGGTGGCGTTCACATAGAACCCCGCACCCTGCCCCAGATCATAGGCCTCGTCGTTGGCGACATCTTCGCCGCGCGGCGATGTATCGGGAAAAACCACGGCGATGCCTGCCTCTGACGCATGTTCCTGCATCCCCGCCTTGGTCATCGCGTTCTCGTGGTTGCAGGTCAGCCCGGACAGATACCACAGCACCGGAACCGGGCCGGTTTTGGCCTGCGGCGGCAGATAGACCGCAAAGGTCATATCGCAGCCACACACGGCTGAGGCGTGTTTGAACACCTTCTGCGCGCCGCCGAAACTCCGGTTTTCCGATATCAGTTCCATGTTTCTCCTAGAACTCTACGACGGCACGGATCGACTTGCCCTCGTGCATCAGATCAAAGCCGTGGTTGATCTCATCCAGCGTCAGCTTGTGCGTGATCATCGGATCAATCTCGATCTTGCCGTCCATGTACCAGTCGACAATCTTGGGCACATCCGTGCGCCCCTTGGCCCCGCCAAACGCCGTCCCGCGCCAGCTGCGCCCGGTGACCAGTTGAAACGGGCGTGTCGAAATCTCTGCTCCCGCAGGTGCCACACCGATGATGATGCTTTCGCCCCAGCCCTTGTGCGCCGCCTCCAGTGCGGTGCGCATCACGCCGACATTGCCGGTCGCATCAAACGTATAATCCGCCCCGCCGCCCGTCAGCTCAACCAGATGCGCCACCAGATCGCCCTCGACCTTCGAAGGGTTCACAAAATCCGTCATCCCGAAATGCGTCGCCATCTCGACCTTGCCGTCATTGAGATCCACGCCGACAATCTGGTCCGCCCCCGCAAGGCGCAGCCCCTGGATGACATTCAGACCAATGCCGCCCAGACCAAACACAATCCCGCGCGATCCGATCTCGACCTTGGCGGTATTGATCACCGCGCCGATGCCCGTGGTCACGCCACAGCCGATATAGCAAATCTTGTCAAAAGGCGCGTCCTTGCGCACCCTGGCCAGCGCGATCTCCGGCACAACCGTGTGATTGGCAAAGGTCGAACAGCCCATGTAGTGATGAATGGGCGTCCCATCCAACATCGAAAATCGCGTGGACCCATCAGGCAGCAACCCCTGACCTTGCGTCGCACGCACCTTCTGGCAGAGGTTCGTCTTGGGGTTCAGACAATATTCACACTCACGACATTCCGGCGTGTACAGCGGGATCACATGATCGCCCACTTCCAGCGTCGTGACACCTTCGCCCAACTCGATCACCACACCGGCACCCTCATGGCCCAGAATGGCGGGAAAAATCCCCTCGGGATCGTCGCCCGACCGGGTAAACTCATCTGTATGACACAGGCCCGTCGCCTTGATCTCGACCAGAACCTCGCCCGCGCGTGGCCCATCAAGGTTCACTTCCATAATCTCAAGCGGTTTCCCGGCTTCGACAGCAACAGCGGCGCGTGTGCGCATTCAGACACTCCCAGATTGGACCCTTTCACGGCAGAGCAACCTGCACGTTTTCCGAGTATGAGCGCCGCACCCGTTGTGTGCCAACGTAGACAATGGTGGGTATTGGTCCCGATAGACAGCCCCGCGATGCTTGGCCATAGTACAGGCCAGCACCCAACAGGAGCACCGCGTCCCATGCTGAAACACCTCACCCTGAGCGCTGTCCTCAGCACGGGTCTTGCGCTCACAGCGCTGCCCGTCCTCGCCGCCGATTTCTCTGACCCCACATGGCCCTGCGTTCAGCGCAAGGTGGAAAACCTGTCGCTGGGTCTGATGTGGCCAACCCCGGTTGACCCCGACACTTTGCCCCAGGACCCCGCCATCCAGCGCGACATTGACGAGCTTTCCGGCATCCTCGCCCTGCGCCGGATCGAGACCGCCGATCTGGAACCCCGCATCGCCGCCTTTGCCGACAAATACGACGGTGATCCGGTGCTGCTGGGCCATGTCTTTGCCCGCACGTTTGACGCGCTGTCAAAACGCCGCGCGCGGATCATCAACGGCATCGGGGATTTTTCACTGGGGCAGATTGCGCTATCGAAAAAGATCGACACCAGCCGCGCCGAGATGGATGTGATCATCGCCAAAGACGCGCCCGATTATGACCGCGTCGACGCGCTGGAAGAACAGATCGACTGGGATCAGGTGATCTACACCGACCGCCAGCGCAACATCCAGTACTTATGCGAAACCCCGGTTCTGCTCGAACGGCGGCTGTTCAGTCTGGCGCAGATGCTGCAGTTCGTGGCGGAGGATTGAGAGGCACCGCCCCGACCGCGCCGCACGCCCGGCGACAATCACAAAGTCCCCGAGGTCACAGCGGACACGGCTATGACATCGGAATTCCCGGCCCGGTAGAAATTTGCCAGCATCCCGGTTCGGTGCTAATCTTCGCAGATTGCAAAAAAGGGTTATTATGGCAGATTCAGCTTTTACAAATGATACATTTGGCACCGCTACCGATCTTAACACACTCGCCTTTACCGGAAGCGATATTGGCGGCGCGTTCAGTTCACGGTTTTTCCGGTCAGACTCCGTTGGCATGCCTGCCAGCGAAACGTATTTCGAGACCTTTACCACGGACACCAGCGACTACTTTACGTTCGATCCCTATGAACTTTTGACCGTCCGGGTCAATTTCAACGCCGACACCATCGGCGATTTCGTCAACTTCGTCTATTTCATTCCGGTCAGCGGTGTCAGCAAAGTCGAGGGCGCGCTGGTTGGCATTTGGGGCGACGGACCGGA
>JBARUV010000124.1:0-11933 GCA_049645905.1 Sulfitobacter sp. | reverse complement strand
CTGACGGGTCGGCAGCAATCCAGCCCGCGGCGAACGCCGGTAAAGGCAGCAGGCTGGCCCTTGACGAAGGCATCATCATCCCCGGCTTTGTCGATCTGCAGGTCAACGGCGGGGATGGCATCATGTTCAACGATGCTCCGACCCTGGAAACACTGCGCCGTATCGCGAGGGCGCATTGGTCTCTGGGATGTGCGGCGATCCTGCCGACATTGATCACTGACACACCTGCGAAAACCCAAGCTGCAATTGATGCGACGATTGCGGCAATCAAAGAGCAGGTTCCCGGCATTATCGGCCTGCATCTTGAGGGACCGCATCTGGCGAAGTCGCGCAAGGGTGCGCATGACGGGGCGTTGATCCGACCAATGGATGCGGACGACCTGAGGATGTTGCTCGCCGCCGCCGCACGTTTGCCGAACCTGATGGTCACCCTTGCACCGGAAAGCGTGCAGGACACGCAAATCACCGCTCTTGCGGAGGCGGGTGTGCTTGTTTCACTGGGTCACAGTGACTGTAGCTTTGAACGCGCAATGCAGGCGTTTGATGCTGGCGCAGGATGCGTCACCCACCTGTTCAACGCGATGAGCCAGCTTGGCAGTCGCACTCCCGGGCTTGTGGGCGCGGCCTTGTCTGCAGATCACGTTCATGCAGGCTTGATCGCCGATGGAGTGCATGTTCATCCCGCCGCGATGCGGCTTTCGATTGCCGCCAAAATGACAGGGGCAGGGGTGTTTCTGGTCTCTGACGCGATGGCGCCTGCGGGAAGTTCACTGGAATCGTTTGAATTGAACGGTCGCATGGTCACCCGGCATAACGGTCGGCTGACATTGCCTGACGGTACATTGGCCGGGGCCGACCTGACGCTGGCACGTGCTATCGGTGTGCTGACGCAGAACGTCGGGATTGACCTGGTGCAGGCAATCACAATGGCAACCAGCGGTCCTTCCGCCCTGTTGCGCCATCCCGAAGGTGCGGGCCGATTTGCAGGAACGCTGGACGGCCTGTCCTATCTCAATGTTGAGCAGGGCACCTGCCGGAATTTGAAAGACCTGATTGCCCCGCAGTGGGCCTGAAAGCCGGTGCAAATCTGCTAAAATCCGCAACAGATTTTGTGGCAGGATTAACCGGACTTTCAAACGGATCATGCCTGGTTACCGGATGAGATATTTTCTCCGACCGTCCTGTCCCGAGAACGTCCTGATTTTTCCCGAGCGGACATTTATTGAACGTTTGATTATTTTATGACCGAATTTCCTTTGTCCCTCCCGGCGCAGGTACTGCGTGCTAACCCGCCAAAGCGTGTTGCGATTGTCGATGATTCCGCGACAATGCGCCGATGGCTCCGTCATGTTCTTGAAAAAGATAAGCGCCTCTGCGTTGTTGCGGAGGCATCTGACGCCCAGCAGGCACGTGCCGTCATCAAGACGTACAAGCCAGATGTGATTACGCTGGATATTGAAATGCCGGGTATGGACGGGCTCGAATTCCTGCAGCGTCTGATGCGTCTCCACCCGCTGCCGGTTGTCATGGTATCCTCAACCACTACGCGCGGGTCGGATGCGGGGGTACGCGCACTGTCTTTGGGCGCGGTTGATTGTCTGGTGAAACCGACAAACACCCAAAGCAACACCGCTCAGCGCGAAATGTGTCGGCGGGTGTTTTCTGCGGCATGCTGTTGCGTTTCTGCACCCGCCCGAAGCGTGCCAAACGACCCGCACGACCAGGCATTCCCAACAGACGGGCCGATGCCGATCATTCTGATGGGGGCCTCAACCGGCGGCGTCGCGGCAATCGAAACGGTGCTGCGGGGCTTGCACCCAAATGGGCCGCCGGTTGTTATCGTACAGCACATGCCGGGCTCATTTCTGGTAAGCTTCAGCAATATGCTGGACAAGAAACTCGCGCAAACTGTCGGCCTCTTGCGCAATGGTGTTGCCCTTCACCGGGGCCAAATTATGCTGGCCCCCGCACTTGATCGACAACATGCAGGCGTCACGCGGCTTGGCGGCCTCTGGATCGGTACGCTGACCCCCGCAACCGGGCACAATCCGTATTGCCCCTCGGCTGACGCGCTTTTTGGCTCTGCTTTGGCCTACGGTGCGGATGTCATGGCGGTGCTGCTGACCGGTCTGGGCCGCGACGGCGCACAGGGCTTAAAGGATTTGCGTGAGGCAGGCGCGCGGACTGTGGGGCAGGATCAGTTCAGCAGCACTGTGTACGGCATGCCGCGCGCCGCCTGGGAGCTTGGCGCGGTGGAACGACAATTGCCGCTTGATCGGATCGGGCCGGCACTTAACCAACTTGTCGCGTTACATGCTGCCGCCTGGCGCGAGTGGTCCAATCCTGCAGAATAGTGGCCATCTCAGTGCAAAGCGGGAACTGCCGTTTGGTTTCTGTCGCCCAGAGCGGAAAAATAGGGCAGCAGGAGGTCAGCGCGGAACAAGCGCCGCGCATAAGAGGGGCGTCAGAAAATTTGGGGCTCGCCAGTACTGTCCCGACTCTGAAGGCAACAACTGCTATCCAGATCGGTCTTCAGGACCGATTTTGAGGAATAAAGGCTCAATTTTCCGACAATGCGCGCCGCAGCGACAAACGAAATCTTTCCCTGATTGCCCGCTTGCGCCAAATCTGTTGTCAGCACAGTCAAATCATCAAGTGCCTGACGCAGGTAATCGATATTTTGCAGGGTCGTGATCAGTTCTGGCGTATCAAAAGGGGCAGAAGTCACGGTCGACCCTTCTTCCAATTCATTTGCGATGCTTGCAACGTTTGCAATCCGGATTGAAAGTCGCTCTAGTATTACAGCCATGGGGATCTTACCGAGATCTGCTGCGGCAAAGATCATCAAAGCCGTCCCACGACCGTTTCAATGCAATTTCGCAGGTCCGGTGGCTGAAACGGTTTCCTAAGAAAATTGTTCATACCCAGTTTCTTGCCGTGATCAATGATCTGCTGTTCTGCGCGCCCGGTGATCAGGATAAACCCGATATGTTTTGTCCTTTCGCCCGCCCGAAGATGGTGCAACAGATGCAGACCATCCATTTCAGGCATGTTGTAATCTGAAATGACCAGGTGTGCGGGGCGTTGCCTCAGAACGTCCAATGCATGCCCGCCATTGTCGGCTGTGCGGTAATTCCGCACCCCTATTGTGTCCAGCGCCTGAGTGATCAACCCCCGACTTGTGGACATATCGTCAACGACAAGAACATGAAGTTTGTCACGCAAAGCCATGTCGACTACTCCTTCTTTTAAGGGCGATGTGCGAAGTCATGCGGACAGAGGGCGATAGGTTGTGGCCCCTGCAGCGACGAAACCATGCACTTGAGGTGTAGTGATGCGTTCGGAATGGCCCAGAAACAGGACTCCGTCCTGCTTGAGGCTTTGACGGAACCGGGGCCACAGAACGCGTTGCGTCTCCGAGTCAAAATAAATTACGGTATTGCGGCACAGAACCGCGTCAAAGAGCGATTTCATCGGCCAGTTGGCGAGCAGGTTCAGTTCTTTATAGTGGATCATCGACCGCAGGTCGGGGCGCACGCTGAATTCTGCCTCAGCTGATCGGCCGGGGTGTTCAGTAAAATATCGTGCGCGTATTGCGGCAGGCAACCCTTGCATCAGTCGTTGGGGATAACGACCTGCCTTGGCGAATGCGATCACGACAGGATCAATATCTGTGGCGAGGATACGCAGGTCCAGATGGGCAACCTCCGGTAATTGCTCCAAGAGGGTTATCGCGACAGACAGCGGTTCTTGCCCGTTTGAACAGCCCGCCGACCAGATGCGCAACGCAGCACCGGCTCGCAGGTCCGGAAGACGTGCGCTCACGCTTGCACAAACGGCGTCAAAATGATGCGCTTCGCGAAAAAAATGGGAGACATTCGTGGTCAGCGCCGAAATAAGTTGTCGCCGTTCCGCCAAGCCTGAACCAGACTCCAGCAAAGCGGCATACTGCCGGAAATCCGTCAGCCCGAGCGCCTCCAAACGATGGCGCAGGCGCGATTGCATCATGGGAACCTTTTCCTTGACCAAGGTCAGCCCGCATTCGCGATAGGCCAGTCCAGCGATCGTACGGAACGTGTCCCGGTCAATTGGGTCGTTTTCCATTTGCTGTCGTATCATACGGCGACAATTTCAGGCAGTTTCGTCACCGCCCCAAGATCAAGAATCCGTATCATCCTGTCCTCAAGCAGGCTGAGGCTACGCACGACGGAATTGCCTGTGGCACCAGCCATGTCCGGGGGCAGTTGCAGGTCGTCTTGGTTCAGGGTGATGATATCGGAAACGGCATCAACCAACAGGCCGGTCATCGTATCATTATGTATCACAACGATTATTACGTTTCTGTCACTTTGGTCACGCGGCGGCAGACCCAGTCGTTCGGCAAGGTCCATCACAGGCAAGACTGTGCCGCGCAGGTTTATCACACCCTTCATATGGCGTGGGGCATGGGGCAAGGGTGTTGTCCGTGTCCATCCGCGAATCTCGCGAACCAACATGATATCAACTGCATAGACCTGATCCGAAAGATGAAAAGTCAGGAGTTCTAAGGGAGATGTATCAGTCATGCGTGTAGTCCTTCTGAGCGAAGAGCGTTACCGGGAGCCATAGGAGCCAGCGCCTGGGAAATAATGTCCGACGGGTCGAGGATCAGAGCGATCTGCCCGTCACCGAGGATAGTGGCAGCCGCAACACCGGGCGCACGGTACAGGCTGTCGTTCAGTCCCTTGATGACCACCTGTCGCTGATCCACAATATTGTCGATAATCAGGGCAGCACGGCTGCCATTTTCGTGGCTGATCAGCAGTGCGACCGCGCCGTCAAAGTCAATCAGCCCCGCGCGGTAGCCCAGTTCTCGTCCGAGGTCGATGACCGGAACAAATGCACCGCGCACTTGCACCACCGGACTGCCGGGGCGCATCATCTGCACATCACCTTGTGCCAACGTCATGGTTTCAATCACGAGCGTCAGCGGCAGTACAAGCGTTTGCGCGGCAACATCTATCACCATGCCGTCTAGCACCGCGAGCGTCAGCGGCAGCGAAATCGAAAAGCAGGTACCGGTACCGGGATCGGAGCTGATCGTGACACGTCCGCCCAAAGCCTGGATTTCGGTTCTGACCACATCCATCCCGACACCCCGACCGGAAAGATCGGAGACTTTGCTTACCGTTGAAAAGCCCGGCAGGAACAGCAGGTTGTCAATATCGCCAATGCTGAACTGAGCATCTCTTGCCACCAATCCCTTGTCTTGCGCGATCTGTAGTACTTTTTCACGATCAATACCCGCACCGTCATCGGAGACTTCAATGATCACTCGACCAGACCGGTGCGCAGCGCTGAGCCGCACCACGCCTTGCGATGGCTTGCCAGCCTCAATACGGGCTTGTGGGCTTTCGATTCCGTGGTCCACCGCATTGCGGATCAAGTGAGTCAACGGGTCGGCGAGCCGTTCGATGACTGTCTTGTCAACCTCGGCTGCATCGCCTTCGGTGAGCAATCGCACGTCTTTGCCAACGGCCGAAGATGCTTCACGCACGATCCGTGACATGCGCTGGAACAGAGACTTAACAGGTTGTGCCCGGATCATCATGACCGAATCCTGGATGTCCCGGGTCAGACGCTGGAATTCTTCGAGACCGGCTTTTGTATCGGAATGAGGGGAAAGCGCCGATTTCTCAAGGCTCTGGCTGAGCATCGCCTGATTGATCACCAATTCCCCGACCAGATTAACCAGCCTCTCGATACGTTCCAGATCAACCCTAACCACTGATCTTTGCGGCGGTGCTTTGTCCTTGGTCTTTTCTGCAGCCGGTTCCGGACGGTCAGGTTGGGTTTCTCCCTTGAGTGTTGCAGGTGATGTCGAAAGTTGTGACGGTGCCTGCAAGGAAATTTCCAACTGGCAAAGACCAACAACAAATTCGAAGATCGAGGCGATTTCGGCCTCATCCACATCTGTTTCCAGTGTAATTTCCCAGCTCAGATAGGGGGATTCCGGTGCCAGATGTTCAAGTTCAGGCAGGTCGCCTACGTCACAGTGAATGTGCGTTCGACCCAGTTCCTGAAGGCACCCGAGCAACAATGCAGGCTCGTTCCCCGTCTCAAATAGTTCGAACGACGGTTTGAAAGTAATATAAAAAAAACATGAGGTCGTCTGTTTGTCAGGATCGTCAGGATAAATGCCCGATTTGATTGGGGGCAGTGGCGGGCCGTCGGATCCAAAGTCTTCGGAAATGTCAAACGAGAGTGCGGTCGGCTGAAAATCTAAGTCCGGGTCATCGGCCTGATCATCTTCGGAATCCTGAAGAAATACCTCTAATGCGCTTAGTAGTGCATTGGTTTGTGCAATGGGGTGGTCTTTGCCGTCTCTTGCGGCGCTAACAAGATCAGAAAGGTGATCGGCTGTCTGAAACAACACCTTAAGTTCCTGCGGGCCGATGTTCAGGATACCTTTGCGCACATCCTCCAGCACCGTCTCGAACCGATGAGAGAAACGCACCAGCCGGTCAAGGCCAAAGGCCCCAGCACCGCCTTTGATCGAATGAACCGCGCGAAAGACGGTATGGATCGTCTCGGCGTCCGATGTATCATCCTCCATGCTTTGAAGGCCATCCTGAAGCACCTCAAGAAGTTCGTCGCATTCAACAAAAAAGGAGGCCTTGATTTCGGCCATAGGATCCGTAGCCGTGCTCATCCGGCAACCATCTGCAGAGCCTTGACGAGTTTGGCCGGATCAAAAGGTTTCACGATCCAGCCTGTCGCCCCGGCCGCGCGCGCCCGTGCTTTGAGTTCAGGGGCGGCTTCGGTTGTGAGGACCAGAATCGGAGTTGCGCGATGTTGTTCCTGTTTGCGAACCGCATCGATAAAGCCAAAGCCATCCATGCGGGGCATGTTGATGTCGGTGATGATTGCATCGGGACTAATCCCATCAAGCACCTCAATCCCGTGGATACCGTCATCAGCAGTGGTTACGGTGAACCCTTCCGGCACCAGCGCAAGGCGGATCATGTCCCGCATTGTGCGGCTGTCATCGATAGCAAGGATATGCAGGCTCATGATTTTTTCCTTGTCAAAGTTTCAACGGGACGGCCCATCGCGGCCATCTGCTCAGCAACGCGCGGCGTGGCCCGCGTTATCGAAAACGCAGTCCCGCGTGCCGCAGCCTTGTTCGCGGTTGCGATCAGCACCTGAAGGCACAACGCGCCAATCTGACTGACTTCTGACAGATCCACTTCAATGTCTTGTCCGTTGTGGGCAAGCAACATGGCATGCACCCCGCGAACCGAGGTGAGGTCGAGCTTGCCGGTAAGTGCGACGACTTCAGCCATTGGGCCGGCCAAAATTTCGGGGGTGGGTGAATTTCATAACGCGCACTCCATTCCAGTGGACAGGTACGCATGTTTAGGGGCAGGGACGTTAAGGCCGGGTTACCACGCGCGGGTTAGCGAATTGACTGCCGCAACGGAAACGGGCGCGCCCGATCAAGGACACGCCCGTTTGCAATATCTTCAGAATATCAATCAGCTGCGACGGCGACGTCCGCCGGTACGGCCCGCGCGGCCCCGACCTTCGTGGCCCGCTTTGGGTGCGACCTTGTTGAATTCAATCCACTCGCTGCCATGCGGGTCACGGTCAAACAGGAAATTGGCTGCGCGGATCGCTTCCATTTCCCTGCCCGGACGCGCAGAGGTGGAGCCCATGCCGAACAAGGTCACAAACATCTCGTCGTCCATGTCTTCGGGCAGGATGATCCCAGCCGCTGCAACCTCGGCCTTTTTCTCGGCGATTTTGGTGGCGTTGATTGGCAGTGCGACAGGATTCATAATCGCGCTTGTCATGCCGGCGCCCATCGCCATAGGCAAAAATGCGTTGTTGATGCCATGACGGTTGGGCAACCCGAAAGAGATATTGGAGGCACCACAGGTGGTGTTCACGCCCAGTTCCTCGCGCAGGCGACGCACCAGCGTAAACACCTGATGCCCTGCCGTGGCCATCGCCCCGATCGGCATAACCAGTGGGTCAACGACGATATCATAGGCAGGAATGCCAAAATCCGCAGCCCGTTCAACGATCTTTTTCGCAACGGCAAAGCGCACGTCGGGATCTTCGGAAATGCCGGTGTCGTCATTGGAGATCGCGACCACAGGCACGTTGTATTTCTTGACCAGCGGCAGCACCAGTTCCAACCGCTCTTCCTCGCCGGTGACAGAGTTCAAGAGCGGGCGACCCTCTGCAGCCGCCAGACCATTTTCCAATGCACCGGGAACCGAACTGTCGATGCACAGCGGGGTATCCACGACGGCCTGCACCCGCAAAATCATCTCCCGCATCAATGGGGGTTCGACAAAGTTATTGTCGGCATAACGCGGATCTTCGGCCATTTTGTTGGAAAACACCGCACCGGAGTTGATGTCAAGAATGCTTGCGCCTGCAGCGGATTGTGCAATCGCGTCAGCCTCCACGCGTGAAAAATCCCCGCGCTCGAGCTCTTCGGCGAGAATTTTGCGGCCCGTAGGATTGATCCGCTCTCCGATGACGCAAAACGGCTGGTCAAAGCCGATAATGGCGGTCTTTGTTTTGGATTCGACAACAGTTCTGGTCATGGTTTCAGTCCTTCAGGTGGCGTTGGCTGGCGTGGCTGAGGTGCCACCGTTTTCGATAGCCCAGGTTGCGTTGGTCTTAATGCCACCCAGCGGGAAGAAATGTACATGGCTGATGTTGAAATCAGGATGGGTCGCCTTGTGCATTGCCAATTCTGCGATCACGTCCACGGGTTCGTAGGGCAACAACAGCTTGGTCACATCCATCGCACGTTTTTGCAGAACTTTCAAAGAAGGGCCAACGCCGCAGGCAATGGCGAATTTGATAAGCGTCTGCAATTTGGCAGGGCCTGCGATACCGATGTGCACGGGCAGGGTGATGCCTGACTCGCGCAGACTGTCAGCCCAGGCGATAATCGGCTTTGCCTCAAACGCGAACTGCGTGGCGATCGCCATCTTGGCATCAGTGCGGGTCTGAAAGGCGTTCTTCCATTTCAGCGCCGCATCGACGCCTGCAGTGCCTTTGGCGTCGATATCACGGTTGCCTTCGGGGTGGCCCGCGACATGCAGACGTTCAAATCCGGCTTCATCGAACAAGCCGGTTTCCATCAATTGCATTGAGTCCGAGAAATCACCGTGCGGCGTGCTGACCCCACCAGCCAGCAGCAACGCCTGTTTCACATCCGCTTCGCCCTGATACATCGCAATCCAGTTGGCCAATGTCGCGCGGTCTTTGATGATACGTGCAGGAAAATGCGGCATCACCTTGTACCCGTCGGCGTTGAGGCGCTTGGCGGTTGCGACCATTTCCTCAATTGGCGTGCCGTCTATATGGGCGATATAGACGCGTGTGGCTTCGGGCAGCAGGTCACGAAAATTCTCTACCTTCTCGGCGGTGCGCGGCATCACCTCAATGGAATAATCCGCTAGGAACGCCTCGACCTCGGGCGTGCTGGCGGTAACAACAGGTGTTTCCTTGCGGCGGAAATTCAGCAGAGACATGATGTTATCCTTAAAGTTGACCATAGGGGCGCTCAGGCCCATCCGTCGTTGTCGATCAGTGCTTTGATACGGGCCTTGTCGTATTCGGTATCCAGACGTGTCGCCTCGGCGTCCGCGACCGCGTCGGCCTCACCGTCGATGACAACGGGGTCGGCTTTGCGCCAGTCGGCCATATAGGCATCACTGTCTTCGGCGCCGATCTTCATGGCCACACGGTCGATGGCCTGCTCGAACCGTTCGGGCAGGGGGCGCTTGGAGCCACGACGGCCCTTGCCTACGATGACCTGCGCAGGAATGTCGCGCCAGTACACGATTGTCACATCTACCATTCGCCAAGTCCCTTACTTCTGTTACGCGGTATCTAGCGGCTGCTCTCAAATTCACGACGGCGATTTTCGACAGAAAACGCCTCATCCGCGACCTGACGTTTGAATAACGTAAACAACAAGGCAGGACGAGGGGGCCGGAACCTCAAATTCCTCAACAAGGTTGTGAGGTTGAGCGCATGCGATACGCTACCTGTCGTGCCCTGAAACGCGGTTTGAGATTTATCTTCAAAGGCGCGTTATGATCCTGCTTCGCGCTTGCGCGAAATCATTGCAGCGACTACCTTGATCCCAACTCGTTATGAAAGGCGCAAACCATGGCGCCACAGCGTCCCAAAGGTGCGGGCGCGCTCGATACGGACAACCAGTCGGCTCTGAGCCCCGCGCCAGTTCCGCCCAGATCGTCCGAGCTATATGCGGCCCTTGATCTGGGCACAAATAGCTGCCGTATGTTGATCGCGCAGCCCAAGGGCAGCGGTTTTCATGTGGTGGATAGTTTTTCCAAGTCCGTCCAGTTGGGCGCGGGGCTGGAAACAACCGGGCGATTGTCGCGCGGATCCATGTCGCGTACCATTCAGGCATTGCGCATTTGCCAGCAGAAACTGAAACGTAACAAAGTCCGCCGCATGCGGTTGGTGGCAACAGAGGCGTGCCGCCGCGCGCTGAACGGCAGTGATTTCATGCACCGGATTACCCGCGAAACCGGGCTGCGGCTGGATATCATCAAGCCCGAGGAAGAGGCCCGGCTCGCGGTCATTTCCTGCGCGCCATTGGTCAGTCGCAAGACCGAAAACCTGCTCGTGGTGGATATTGGCGGCGGATCGACTGAATTGGTGTGGATCGACATTTCCAAAGTGCCGAAAAAGGACCGTGCGCAATCCATTATGCGGCTGCATACAGGTTTCAAGCAGGCGAAATCGGACATTCCCGCCGCCAAAGTGGTGGATTGGATTTCTGTTCCGCTTGGTGTCGCGACCCTGCGTGACCAGTTCACCGATGTCGAAGACGACGCAGCCCGCTTTGCGCTGATGAGCTGGTTCTTCGAGGAAAACCTCGCGGATTTCACGCCCTATCAGTCAGCCCAACCGCAGGAACGTTTTCAAATCGTGGGTACATCTGGCACAGTTACAACCGTCGCCGCCAGCCATCTGGGTCTGCGCCGCTATGACCGCACCAAGGTGGACGGCCTTAGCATGACCAGTGCACAGATCGACAAGGTCATCCATTCCTATCTCGCGATGGGCCCCGGCGGGCGGCGTGCCGACCCGCGGATCGGGCTGGACCGGTCGGCCCTTATCATGTCAGGTGCGGCGATCCTGCAGGCGTTGATGCGCTGCTGGCCGACAGACCGGTTGTCTGTTGCGGATCGTGGTCTGCGCGAAGGTCTGCTATATGCACAAATGAGCGCCGATGGCGTATTGGAAGAGGGGCCCTACTGATGGCCAAAGATCCTACCGGCAAGAACACTTCGGGGCGCGGGCAACGCGACCTCAAGGTCAAGGTAAAGTCGGCGCGTGGCCGCTCGATCAGCTCCACCCGCTGGCTGCAACGTCAATTGAATGATCCATATGTGAAGCGCGCGCAGGCCGAAGGCTATCGCGGCCGTGCGGCATACAAGATTATGGAACTGGACGATAAATTCCGGTTTCTTGTGCCCGGCGCGCGGATCGTCGATCTTGGCTGCGCCCCGGGGGGCTGGTGTCAGGTTGCGGTCAAACGCTGCAACGTGCTGAACGAACGCGGCAGCAGCAAAGCGGTCGGCACCATTCTGGGCATCGACCTGCAAGAGATGGAGCCGATTGCAGGCTGCGAACTGTACCAGCTTGATTTCATGGCAGATGATGCCGACATTCAGGTCAAGGAATGGTTGGGTGGCAAGGCCGATGTGGTGATGTCGGACATGGCTGCATCCTCGTCCGGGCACAAACAGACCGACCACTTGCGCATTATCGCGCTTTGTGAAGCGGCAGCCTATTTCGCGTTTGACGTGCTGGAGGTGGGCGGCACGTTTGTCGCCAAGGTGTTGGCCGGTGGCGCAGAAGGGGATCTGCAAAAGCTGCTCAAACAG
>JBARUV010000123.1:0-3067 GCA_049645905.1 Sulfitobacter sp. | reverse complement strand
GAAATGGGTGCTCTGGCCTCTGCTGGTGGTGATCTGCTGGTTGTCGCTGGCTATCTGGATCAAGGCGGCGCGGGTATCATCAAAGCGGCGCTGGATTCAGGCGCATGGGACACCTTCGGTCTGCCCGGTGGCATGATCGGTGAGAACCTTCCAAAGACCATCGGCCCTGATCTTGATGGCTCATACGGCCAGATCGCGGGCTCCGAAGGCAATGGCATCGACACCTTCGTTGCGATGGCAGGCGACGCGTTTGACGCGACATCGCCCTACACGCCCGAAGCTTATGACGCCGCGGCGCTGATTATGCTTGCGATGCAGGCTGCCGGTTCTATGGAGCCGGGCGATTACAAGGACAAGATTCTTGAGGTTGCCAACGCACCCGGCGAGAAAATCTATCCCGGCGAGCTGGGCAAGGCACTTGAGCTGATCAAGGCGGGCACTGACGTTGACTATGTCGGCGCATCCGCTGTCGAACTCATCGGGCCCGGTGAATCTGCGGGTACCTACCGCATGATCGAAGTCAAGGACGGCAAGAACGAAACCATCGGTTTCAAGTAAACGTTGATCTGCAAGTCTTTGTGCAGCCTGCAAAACATCGTGGGCTGCACATACATGAATACCAAGAATTTGACCGCAAAAGCGGCGCACGGGGATGGTATAGATGAGCCAGCAAGACGGGCATATGATTGTCGTGGAAGATCTTCACAAGCATTTCGGCGGCTTTCGCGCTGTTGATGGCGCAAGCCTCACAATTGACCGCGGCTCCATCACCGGATTGATCGGCCCCAATGGCGCTGGAAAAACCACTCTTTTCAATGTGATAGCTGGCGTTCTTCCACCAACTTCGGGCAAGGTCTACATGGATGGTGAAGACATCACCGGCCTGCCTCCGCATGAACTTTTTCACAAAGGCCTGCTGCGCACGTTCCAGATCGCGCACGAGTTTTCTTCCATGACCTGCCGCGAGAACTTGATGATGGTCCCCGGGGGCCAGTCGGGGGAAACGCTGTGGAACACGTGGTTCGGGACCAAACGGATCGCAAAAGAGGAACGCGCGCTCCGTGCCAAAGCAGATGAAGTGCTTGAGTTTCTCACAGTAGAGCACTTGGCAGAGCAGAAAGCCGGTCAAATCTCGGGCGGTCAGAAAAAGCTGCTGGAACTGGGCCGGACCATGATGGTCGATGCCAAGATCGTGTTTCTTGACGAGGTCGGCGCGGGTGTGAACCGCACCCTGCTGAACACCATTGGCGATGCGATCATCCGGCTTAATCAGGAACGCGGCTATACCTTTGTTGTCATTGAACACGACATGGATTTCATCGGCCGCCTCTGTGATCCGGTGATCTGTATGGCCGAAGGGCATGTGCTGGCCGAAGGGACGCTGGCCGAGATCAAGGCAAACGAGCAGGTGATCGAAGCTTATCTGGGAACAGGTCTGAAAAATAAGGATAAAGTCGGCGCATGAAAACGCTCATCGCCTTTATCCTTGCTGCGACCCTGCCGCAAATGTCGGCCGCCTGTGCGCAGCTTAGCGAGAATGTCTGGCTATGCGATCGCGGGTCCCAATGGGAAGCCGCCGAATGGGACACCGCCAGCGACGGCAGTACGCTGATCAACGGTGCCCTTGTCTTGAACTTTACCGAGCACTGGCCCGGTTTCGAGATCACCGATGATCTGTCAACCCTGCAAGAGCAGTTCACCACCTACTCTGAATGGATCGCCGCGGATGGAGAGGCACCGCTGGAGGTCTATCAGACCGACTTGCTGGACATCGAAAGCGGTGAGGCACTGCGCTCCATCGAGCGCAACCAGATAGACGGCAGCGAAACGCTGAGCGCGATCATGCTGGTGCAGGTAAGCGCCTCCAGAATTATGATTTTTCTGGACGGTCCGGTCGGCATGGACGTGCGGGAAATGGATGCCGCGTCGCGCGAAGTGCTGTCACTGCTCAAGGACAATTGCGCCGATCCTGTCTCCTGTGCTGCAGATTACATACGCCCCTCGGCGTCAATTGAAAGAGGCTGAGAATGAGCGACCCTTACGGAGATCGTGGCAACAAAGATGCGTCCATTACGAACCCGAAAGGGATGGGCAGCGTGATGCCGCAGAGCAGTGGACAAACCCACCCTGCCCCCGGTGGGCCCTTTCTGATTGGTGACGGGATGACAGCGGGGTATGGCAACGGGCCTGATATCCTCCACGATTGCACTATTGCTGTGGACCGCGGCGAAATAGCCGTGATCGTCGGGCCCAATGGCGCGGGTAAATCGACAGGCATGAAAGCGGTGTTTGGCATGCTCGACATGCGCAAGGGCCACGTGCGGCTGGACGGCGAAGACATTACCGCCCTGTCCCCGCAGGACCGTGTGGGTAAGGGCATGGGCTTTGTGCCTCAAACCTCCAATATTTTCACCTCCATGACGGTGGAGGAAAACCTCGAGATGGGTGCCTTTATCCGCAAGGACGATTTTCGCGATACGATGGCACAGGTCTATGACCTGTTCCCGATCCTGAAAGAGAAACGTTACCAAGCCGCAGGTGAGCTGTCCGGTGGTCAGCGCCAGCAAGTCGCTGTGGGTCGTGCGCTGATGACACAGCCCAAGGTGTTGATGTTGGATGAGCCGACCGCAGGCGTATCGCCGATTGTGATGGACGAGTTGTTTGACCGGATCATCGAAGTGGCGCGGACGGGCATCCCGATCCTGATGGTCGAACAGAACGCCCGCCAAGCGCTTGAGATTGCCGACAAAGGCTATGTTCTGGTGCAGGGGGCAAATGCGTATACGGGGACGGGCAAGGAATTGTTGGCAGACCCCGAAGTACGCAAGAGCTTTTTGGGGGGCTGAAACATGGATATCCTCAACGCAATTGTCGCCCTCGCCAACTACGTCCTGATCCCCGGAATTGCCTATGGATCGCAGCTCGCTCTTGGCGCGCTGGGTGTTACACTGGTCTACGGTATCCTGCGCGTTTCCAACTTCGCACACGGCGACACGATGGCAATGGGTGCGATGTCGGCAGTGCTGATTACCTGGCTCTTTCAGAGCTGGGGATTGCATCTATGGGT
>JBARUV010000122.1:0-12168 GCA_049645905.1 Sulfitobacter sp. | reverse complement strand
CGCTATCTTTTGGGTGAACGGACACCGATGGCTGGCACGTTGTGAGGCGATGGATCGCCGCGCTTTCCTTGTTGATCGGGGCCTGTGCCATTGCCGATAATGCGGTGGATCGTGCCACGTTCGAAATACAGGGTGAGCGATTGCTGATGGGGGGCGAGATTACGTCTCGGACGCCTGCAACGTTTGAACGGCTGTTGGATGAAAACCCGCAGATCACCACGATTCAACAGACCTATATGGCCGGATCGCTGGATGATCAGGCGGTGTTGCGGATGGGCTATGAACTGCGTGCCCGGGGGCTGAATACCCATCTGGGACCACGGAGCGAGATTTACTCAGGAGCGGTTGATTTATTTCTGGCTGGACGCGAACGCACGATGCAACGTGGAGCCGTGATCGGCGTGCATTCCTGGGCAGACGGGTTTGGCGAAGGGTATGCCTATCTGCGTGACGCGCGCGAGCATCGCGCGAATGTCGCGTATACCCGTGATATGTTAGGCAGTGCCGCGTTTTACTGGTTTACCTTGCAGGCCGCCCCGTCAGACGGGATACATGAGATGACGCAGGCAGAGATCGCCGAATTTGGGCTGGTGACGCGGGCGGTTAGGAATTGAGTGAGGAAAGGGATATACATGTTTGATCTGGCAGGTAAAAATGCGCTGGTGACTGGTGCTTCTGGTGGTATCGGGGCAGATATTGCGCGGGCATTATATGCGCAGGGCGCGACGGTGGGCCTGTCGGGTACGCGCACCGAACCGTTGGAGACATTAAAGGCCGAATTGGGCGAGCGCGCTCATTTATTGCCCTGTAACCTCTCGGACAAGGACGCGGTTGAGGCGCTGCCCAAGCAGGCGGCAGAGGCTATGGGATCAGTTGATATACTGGTAAACAATGCGGGCATCACACGCGACAATCTGTTTATGCGCATGTCGGATGATGAGTGGCAGTCGGTGCTGGACGTGAACCTGACAGCCACGTTCAAACTGTGCAAAGGCGTGATGCGCGGGATGATGAAAGCGCGCTGGGGCCGGATTATTAATATTTCCAGTATTGTCGGGGCAACGGGCAACCCGGGGCAGGCGAATTATGCGGCCTCAAAAGCCGGAATGATAGGCATGTCCAAGAGCCTTGCCTATGAGGTTGCAAGCCGGGGGATTACGGTAAATGCGGTGGCACCGGGGTTCATCGCGACAGCCATGACAGACAAGCTGACGGATGATCAAAAGGCTGGAATCATGGGACAAATTCCTGCCGGACGCATGGGTACCCCGGATGAGATCGCCGCCGCTGTGGTTTATCTGGCAAGTGCAGAGGCGGCCTATCTGACGGGCACAACCTTGCATGTGAATGGTGGCATGGCCATGTTGTAGCCACCCGCGCAATAGCGTTTGCGTGGCTTGCGTCTTATGTTAAAGGGGGCGCAGATTCGAAACATTGGGTGCTTGATTGCACCCATAGCCTTGTGCGAACAAGGGAACAGCCGTCCTTGAAAAAGGGCACAATAGGGGTCGCAACCGACCCGAAGACATGAGGACATAATATGAGCGACGTCGCAGACCGCGTTAAGAAAATCGTTGTGGAGCACCTTGGTGTTGAAGAGGACAAAGTGACCGAGAATGCGTCGTTCATCGACGATCTGGGCGCCGACAGCCTTGATACCGTTGAGTTGGTGATGGCGTTCGAAGAAGAGTTCGGCATCGAGATCCCCGATGACGCGGCAGAGAACATCCAGACCTTCGGCGACGCCGTAAAGTTCATCAAGGAAGCTTCCTGATCCGGACCTGATCTGCGTCCCGCGAAAGAGTGTTGCGGGCGGGATCGGCGAAAAAATTCTATAGCGGCGTTGTTCCAAGGCGGAATGACGCCGCTTTATTTTGTTCAGGTCGAATAGTGACTTGTCTTGGCCCCGATGCCCGCAGCATTGTGGGGGTAAAGACAACCAACGCGCGAAAGTACACCAATGTCGCGGACAATCCCCACGATCAACACGCCCCGCATCACTTTGCGTGCAATGCGTGCGGAAGATTTTGCGCGCTTTGCCCAGATTTGGGCCAAGCCCGAGGTCGTAAAGTACATTTTGGGCAAGCCCTGGCCCAAGTCACGGTCATGGGATTCGTTCCTGCGCAATGCCGGTCATTGGCAGATCGTCGGGTTCGGGCAGTGGGCGGTTCAGGTGCGCGGGGTTCCGGATATGTCGGGACAAACCGGTTTCATGTTTTATGCCAGAGGGTTGGGTGAAGATTTTGATCCATACCCCGAAGCGGGCTGGGTATTGGATCCGTCCGCTCACCGGCAAGGACTGGGGCTTGAGGCCGCGCGCGCGGCGCATGACTGGTTTGACCGCGTCATCGCGGGGCGCACGGTTTGTATGATTGCACCCGAAAACACTGGTTCCTTAAAGATAGCGGAGACGTTGGGGTATCACCCACTGCGCGAGGTCGAGATTGATGGCGATCCTGTGCTGCTGATGTCGCGCAAAGGGCCGCCGGTCTGACCGTTTGCGAGTGGCTCATCGGGGTTATGGCATCTGAAGCGTCGGGTTTAACAATTGCGCGAAAGGCGGAGCAGTGTGCTGCCTGTCCCATTCCTCAATCTTTTGTCGAACAAGCCCGAAGGCGGAAGACAAGAGCAGATGCCCATTTGATATCCCGCGGGACCGCACCTGCACGAGAATGTGCCGGTGGACTCCTCCGGGACGTCACATTTCCGGCTGTTTCAGGATTTTGCAAACGACGCTGAGCAGTTCGTCGCTGATGCGCTTGGCGATGTGAATGTTTTATAGGGTTTGGAGGGGCGTCCTGCGCTCTTGAATACATCCCCTCCTGCACGGTATAGCCGGAACAAAGCGATAAAAGACCAAGGGGCATCATTATGCGCAGAGTAGTTGTGACGGGTTTGGGGCTGGTGACGCCATTGGCGGATGGCGTTGAGGCAAGCTGGAGCCGTATTCTGGACGGACAGTCCGGGGCGGGACCTATCACCGGCTTTGATGCGTCCGCTTTGGTCACGCAATACGCCTGCGAAGTGCCTTTGGGTGATGGGAGCAATGGCACGTTCAATGCTGACACCTATATGGAGCCGAAAGACCAGCGTAAGGTCGACACCTTTATCCTGTTCGGCATGGCGGCAGCGCAGCAGGCCGTTGAGGATTCTGGCTGGAAGCCCGAGGATCGCGAAGGTCAGGAGCGTACAGGTGTCTTGATTGGGTCCGGCATCGGCGGGCTGAATTCCATCGCCAATACCGCCGTGATGATGAAGGAAAAGGGTCCGCGTCGCGTCAGCCCGTTTTTTGTGCCCGGTGCGTTGATAAACCTGATTTCCGGTCAGGTCAGCATAAGATACGGGTTTCGCGGGCCGAACCATTCCGTTGTAACCGCTTGTTCTACAGGCGCCCATGCGATTGGTGATGCAAGCCGTCTGATCCAGCATGGTGATGCGGATGTGATGGTCGCAGGCGGGGCCGAGGCCGCGATTTGCGAGATCGGCATTGCCGGATTTAACGCCTGCAAGGCGCTGTCGACCAAGCGCGGGGATGATCCACAGAAAGCCAGCCGACCCTATGATGTGGACCGCGACGGGTTTGTCATGGGTGAGGGTGCGGGCGTTGTGGTGCTTGAGGAATACGAGCACGCCAAGGCGCGTGGTGCCAAGATTTACGCCGAAGTGATCGGCTATGGCCTGTCAGGTGATGCGTATCATATCACCGCACCGTCCGAGGATGGCGAGGGCGGTGAACGCTCGATGCGGGCGGCCCTGAAAGGGGCAGGCTTGGAACCCAAGGACATTGACTATATCAATGCACATGGAACCTCTACGATGGCGGATGTTATCGAATTGGGTGCTGTAGAGCGGATGATGGGCGATGCGGCGGGAAAGGTCACGATGTCGTCGACCAAGTCCGCCACCGGGCATTTGTTGGGGGCCGCCGGTGCAATCGAGGCGATATTCTCGATCCTTGCAATCCGCGATCAGGTCGCACCCCCCACAATCAATCTGGACAATCCGGCAGTGGAGACCAAGATTGATCTGGCACCCAACAAGAAAGTGGAGCGCGAGATCAACGTCGCTTTGTCCAATTCGTTTGGCTTTGGCGGCACAAACGCCAGCGTATTGTTCGGGAAAGTCAGCTAATGTGGCGGCATATTGCCTCTAACGCAGTGACGCTTCTGATGGTGCTGCTGTTTCTGGCCGGTGGAGTCATTCTCTGGGGTAAATCGCAGTACGCGGCTGAAGGGCCGCTGGACCAGCCGATTTGTCTGCAGGTCGAACGCGGATCCAATATGCGCAAGGTCAGTCAGCAACTAGCGGATCAGGGTGCAGTGAGTTCGGCCGCGATTTTTCGTATCGGGGCGGATTATGCTGACAAAACCAGCCAGTTGAAGGCCGGCAGTTTTCTGGTGCAGCCGCATACCTCAATGGAAGAAATTGTTGATACGGTGACCAAGGGCGGCGCGAGCACCTGCGGTACGGAAGTGGTGTACCGCATCGGGGTCAATCGGATGTCCGTTCAAGTGCGCGAATTGGACCCCGGCACGGGGCGGTTTGTTGAAAGGGCGCAGTTTGCGCCCGCCTCTGATGACGTGCCTGCACTTTATACCGAGACCAAGGCAAAGAGTGATACGCGGTTTCGCATCGCCTTGGCCGAAGGTGTGACCAGCTGGCAGGTGACGGAGGCGTTGAAGGGCATCGAGGTGCTGGAGGGCGAAGCAGGTGCGGTGCCGCCGGAAGGGGCGCTGGCGCCTGACAGCTATGAGGTGCGCCCTGGTGATGATCGTGCCACCATTCTGGCACAGATGCAGACGGCACAGGAAACGCTTTTGGCCGCAGCATGGGAAGCACGAGATGCTGACCTGCCGATCAAGAGTCCTGAAGAACTGTTGATCCTTGCCTCAATCGTTGAAAAGGAAACAGGTGTTCCGGAGGAGCGGGGGCAGGTGGCTTCTGTTTTTGTGAACCGTCTTAATCAAGGGATGCGTTTGCAGACGGACCCGACGGTGATCTATGGCCTTACAAAGGGTGAAGGCGTGTTGGGACGTGGCTTGCGCCGGTCGGAATTGCGCCGCGAGACGCCGTGGAACACTTATGTCATTCCTGCGTTGCCACCGACGCCGATTGCCAATCCCGGACGTGCGAGTTTGATGGCCGCAGCGCAACCGGAAGCATCTGATTACATCTTCTTTGTGGCAGATGGGACGGGCGGGCATGCCTTTGCGGTGACGTTGGAGGAGCACAACGAGAACGTTGCGCGCTGGCGTCAGATCGAAGCGGAGCGTGGTGAGGAAGCGGCAGGCAACGCCTCGACCGGTGGAAACTGATCTATATTGTGCTGAAATGATCTGCGCGAAGGGTCAGGAAATTCAACTGGTTAGGTCTGGGTGTTGCGCGGATTTATCTAATGATCGTACGGTGTTATAGGGTTTAGGTAACGCAGTTTTCCTTGACTTTGCGCGCGGTTCAAGGTACATCTTTTGGCATGCTAGAAGAGATGGGCAAACGGCCCCGGGACATCCCGGCGGCCGTTTTTTCGTGTCTGCTCGGTTGGGGACCCCAGCGAGAGGTATAATCTTACGATGACATTATTGACCCCGGAAACAGAGATCGCACTCAGCGAGGACAGGCTTGCGTCCTTGGTGCAAATGATCCGCGATCTGCGCAAGCAGATCGAGGCGCTGAAGCAAGACGCCGAAGACGGGGGGAAGATGAACAGGACCGAAACGACAAATGCGTTGAGCGAGCTCAACAAGGTCGTCTTGGCATGCACCAAAACGGAGAACCATTTAGATGATTGCAGGAACAGGCAGGCAGGCATTGCCAGAGGCGGCTATGCGCTTGATCTCGACAAGGCACGGGCTGACATCGGGAGCAAGCTGGATCGGATCCGAGAACGCGGCAGTCCAGGCGGCGTTCCTGAATGAACTGGATCAGGGAGAGCTTTTGGCTCTCCCTTTTTTGTTCGAATTCTGGGCGATGGCGCATCAAGTGCCGCCGGAGGGCGATTGGCGATCATGGGTAATTCTGGGCGGGCGCGGGGCGGGCAAAACCCGTGCCGGTGCCGAATGGGTAAGGTCGCGCGTTGAGGGCGCGCGACCGCTCGACCCGGGCGCTTGCCAGCGGATTGCGCTGGTCGGTGAGACAATCGAGCAGGTGCGCGAGGTGATGATATTTGGCGATAGTGGAATCCTCGCGTGTTCGCCAGCCGATCGTCGGCCTGATTGGGAGGCCGGGCGCAAGCGGCTGGTCTGGCCCAACGGGGCGATAGCGACGGTTCACACGGCATACGACCCTGAGTCTTTGCGCGGGCCGCAGTTTGACGGCGCATGGGTGGACGAATTGGCCAAGTGGAAGAAGGGGCAGGAGACCTGGGACCAGTTGCAGTTTGCATTGCGTTTGGGAGAACGTCCGCAGGTTTGTGTCACCACCACGCCGCGCAATGTTGGGGTGCTGAAAAAGGTGCTCGCCTCACCGTCTACCGTCAGCACGCACGCGCCAACTGAGGCGAATGCGGCAAATCTGGCCTCGTCGTTTTTGGCGGAAGTGCGCGCGCGGTATCAGGGGACCCGGCTGGGACGTCAGGAGTTGGACGGAGTTTTGCTGGCGGAAGCCGAAGGCGCGTTGTGGTCTACGTCGATGCTGGAGGCGGGCCGCGTGTTGGATTTACCGGAATTTGACCGGATCGTCGTTGGGCTGGATCCGGCGACTACCAGCAATTCAGGATCAGACGAGTGCGGGATTGTCGTCGTCGGCGCGGTCACCAAAGGCCCGGTACAAAATTGGCGTGCAGTTGTTCTGGGTGATTGTACGGTGCAGGGGGCCACGCCATCTGGTTGGGCAAAGGCCGCGATCAGCGCGATGGAGAAGTTTGGCGCTGATCGTCTGGTGGCCGAGGTCAATCAGGGTGGTCAGATGGTAGGAGAGGTCCTGCGCGGAGTTGATCCTCTGGTGCCGTTGAAGTCCGTACATGCTTCACGCGGCAAGGTGGCGCGGGCAGAACCTGTGGCCGCGCTTTATGAGCAAGGTCGGGTCGGGCACGTTGCGGGGCTGGACCTGTTGGAAGACCAGATGTGCCGGATGACATCGCGCGGCTACGAAGGTGGAGGCAGTCCGGACCGCGTGGACGCGCTTGTGTGGGCCTTGCATGAGCTGATCATTGAGCCGGCGGCCAAGTGGCGTGCGCCGGGTGTGCGTATGCTTTAGCGAGCTTCGATGGGATCTTTGGCCGTTATTCCGTGGAGTTCTACGGAGGCATTGCAGATGAGGCTGGGGGCGGCTGAGCAAAAGACACCGCCGCCAGATGATATATACCGGCCCGTTGCGCGCCCCACCGAACGGTCCGGTTTCCAGACATTAATCCTTAAATGCGAAATTGTTTTTGCGCCGGTTGGAGCGGATGTTCTCCGCCCCGCCGAACCGGCAAAAGCAAAAAGGAGCGACAGAGATGGTGTTTGATTTTCTGCGACGCAATGCAGCGGCGGATACAGCCGTTCTTGGGCAGAAGGCTTCGGCAACGGGGCCGGTGGTGGCCTATCAGACGTCCGGTCGCGTCGCCTGGAGCCCGCGGGATGCGGTGAGCCTGACGAAGGTAGGGTTTTGTGGCAATCCGGTTGGTTTTCGTGCCGTGAAACTGATTTCCGAGGCGGCAGCCGCCCTGCCATTGGTCGTTCAGGACCAGAGCACGCGCTATGATACGCATCCGCTGATTGCGCTGATGGCGCAACCCAATGGAGCGCAGGGGCGCGCGGAACTGCTGGAGGCGCTTTACGCGCAGTTGCTGTTGAGCGGGAACGGCTATGTCGAAGCGGTTGGCGGTGAGGCGGGGCTGCCGGTGGAGTTACATGTGCTGCGCTCTGACAGGATGTCGGTTGTGCCGGGGGCAGATGGCTGGCCGGTTGCTTATGAATACAACGTTGGCGGGCGCAAACACCGTTTTGACGCGGTCAATGGGTCACCGATCTGCCACATCAAGAATTTCCATCCGCAAGATGACCACTACGGGTTCAGCCCAATGCAGGCGGCGGCGATGGCGATGGACGTGCACAACAGTGCCTCGCGTTGGTCTAAGGCTTTGCTGGATAATGCGGCGCGGCCCTCGGGCGCGATCGTGTATCGCGGGGCCGAAGGGCAGGGCAAGCTGAGTGATGATCAATACGACCGCCTGGTCAGCGAGATGGAGAGCCATCATCAGGGTGCGCGCAATGCAGGTCGACCGATGCTGCTGGAAGGCGGGCTGGACTGGAAGCCGATGGGGTTTTCGCCCAGCGACATGGAGTTCCAGAAAACCAAGGAGAGTGCGGCGCGCGAGATCGCGCTCGCCTTTGGTGTGCCGCCGATGCTGATGGGTATTCAGGGGGATGCTACCTACGCCAATTACCAAGAGGCGCACCGCGCTTTTTATCGTCTGACCGTGCTGCCGCTGGCGACCCGGGTGACGGCTGCACTGGCCACATGGTTGGGTCGGTTTGGCACTGATGCCGTCGAGGTAAAGCCTGATCTCGATCAGGTGCCCGCCTTGTCTGCCGAGCGGGACATTCTGTGGGCGCGGGTCAGTCAGGCGGAATTCCTGAGCGAAGCAGAAAAACGGTCCTTGTTGGGGCTGTCCTTGGCACAGGGCGATGAAAAGTGAGTACGGAAAGCCTGCAGCGGGGCAGCCCGCACTACGTCTATCCGTTTGATGATATGGAGCAGGTTTTCCGGCGCATCGACGAACGCATTTCAGCGATCGAACGGGCGATGGTCTCGCTCGACCGGGATCTGGCGGTAAGCGAAGAGAAGCGCAAGTTCGTGGACCAGCGGTTTAACCAGATCGACGTCCGGCTGGCGCGCATTGACGGGCATGTCTCGAGGCTGGTTTGGCTGATTATTGCGGCAATTGTCGGCGGCTTTATGTCGTTTCTGATGAGAGGGGGATTGCCCGGTGTCTAAACTGCTTTTTGTCACCCGCGCCGCCGCCTTCACGGCAATCTGCATGGCACTCACGCCGGCGCTATTTTCTGTGGGGCCTTATTTGGAGGCCCGGTTTTTTCCCGTGGTGCGGGGAACGACCATCCTGAATGAAGAGCTGGGAGCGGGTGGTGTCAGCTTTTTTGTGCGCTTTCGCAAGGTTCGTCAGTGCACATTTTTGGGGCTGGCCTGGTACGTCGGTGAGGTGCGGGTGCCGGTGATTTTCGCACCTACGGCGCGCAATTCACCACGGTCCCGTCCGCTCGGCGGTCAGCACACGGGTCCTTGGCTGGTTTCTGCAGAACAAAGCACGGTTAGAGGAAATACAGCCTTTGCCTATCACCGATGCCACCCACTTTGGGTGACCATCTCGGAATTTTACCCCGGTTGAAACGGGACGGTGGCAGCACGGCCCCGGACAGGAGAAAAAATATGGATATGGATGCACAGCTGGAACATAAATTTGCCCGCTTTGGCGAGGGGCTTGAGGTGAACGAGCAGGTAAAGGGCGGTACCGAGATCAGCGGATATGCCAGCCTGTTCGGCAGCGTTGATCAGGGCGGTGATGTTGTGGCGGAGGGGGCTTATACGGCAAGCCTCAAAGCTGTCGCAACGGCAGGCCGGAACATCAAGATGTTGTGGCAGCATGACCCCGCCCAACCCATCGGGATCTGGGACGAAGTGCGCGAGGATGCCAAGGGTTTGTGGGTGAGGGGGCGTATTCTGGATCAGGTTGTCAAGGGCCGCGAGGCCGCAGCCCTGATTGCCGCCGGAGCCATCGACGGTCTGTCGATTGGCTACCGGACGGTCAAGGCGACAAAGAACACCAAGGGCCAGCGGCTCTTGTCAGAACTGGAGCTTTGGGAGGTGTCACTGGTGACCTTTCCGATGCTGCCCAGTGCGCGGGTTGGTGCCAAAGGGGACATGACCCCGTTGGATACCGCCCTGCGTGAGATGGCGGCGGCCTTTACAGGTGCGCGCGTCGAGTTGGCGCGCGGATGAGCGGCGTCTGAACGAGGCTAATCGAGGACAAGCAATGAACAAGACCGAAGATCGGGGCAATCAAACCTCCCCGGCAGAGGAAGTGCGCACGGCGGTGACGGGATTTGTCACTGACTTCAAGGGCTTTCAGGCTGAAATTGAGACTAAACTTCAACAAACGGAAGAGCGAATGAAAATGCTGGATCGCAAAATGACACTGCCTGCACGGACGCCCCTTGGCGGCGCACTGGATGCCGGGGCCCCCCATCAGAAGGCGTTCAATGCCTATCTGCGCAATGGCGATGACGACGCGTTGCGCGGGCTGCAGCTGGAAGGCAAATCGCTTTCCACCGCGGTCAATTCCGACGGCGGCTATCTTGTCGACCCCCAGACATCCGAGCGTGTGCAGTCGGTGTTGAATGCCACCGCCTCCATCCGGGCGATTGCGTCAGTAGTGACAGTAGAGGCCACCTCGTACGATGTGTTGGTGGATCACACGGATGTTGGTGCAGGCTGGGCGACGGAAAGCGATGCAACCGTCGAGACAGACACGCCGCAGATTGACCGGATCACAATCGCGTTGAACGAGCTTTCGGCACTGCCCAAGGCATCACAACGTCTGCTGGATGACAGCGCATTTGACATTGAAGGCTGGCTTGCGGGCCGCATTGCGGACAAGTTTGCGCGTGCGGAAGCCGCCGCGTTTATCACCGGTGACGGTATCGACAAGCCAAAGGGTTTCCTGAACCATTCATCCGTCGACAATGACGTCTGGGCCTGGGGCAATCTTGGCTATGTACCAAGCGGTGTCGACGGCGATGTCACAGCCGAGGCGATCGTTGATCTGGTCTATGCATTGGGTGCGCAATACCGTGCGAATGGCGCGTTTGTTATGAACTCCAAGACCGCAGGTCTTGTGCGCAAGCTCAAGGACGCTGATGGCCGCTTTATGTGGTCTGACGGCTTGGCGGCGGGCGAGCCTGCCCAGTTGATGGGATATCCTGTGCTGGTGGCAGAAGACATGCCGGATGCAGCGTCGGATACGATGTCCATTGCCTTTGGTGATTTCAACGCCGGGTATACGATTGCCGAGCGTCCGGATCTGCGCATCTTGCGCGACCCTTTCAGCGCAAAACCGCATGTCCTGTTCTATGCCACCAAGCGTGTCGGGGGTGACGTGAGCGATTTTGCGGCAATCAAGCTTTTGAAATTCGGTCTGGCCTAAACGGCCAGATCGAACGGGGCCGGGGCAACTTGGCCCCGGTCCGGGCGCGCGCCCGCTATCAACCTGCATTGTCTAGCTGCTCCCCCTCCGACCGGGCAGTGCAGGCGGACGCGCGCCCGGGTCTGACGGTCCGAAGCGAGGGCAAGAATTTTGGAGATGTTCGATGATGTTGATCGAAGAAACCCCTGTCCCGGATACAGCGTTGCCCGTTGATGCCTTTAAAGCGCATCTGCGGTTGGGCAGTGGCTTTGGTCAGGACGATGTGCAGGACGGGGTCGTGCGTTCGTTTCTGCGTGCTGCCATGGCAGCGATTGAGGCGCGCACCGGTAAGGCTCTGATCACCCGCACCTTTGGCTGGACGCTGACCTTCTGGCGTGACGGCGATGCGCAAAGGCTGCCTGTGGCACCGGTTGTTGCCATCACGCGGGTGGCACTGGTTTCGCGCAGCGGGGTTGAAACCGACGTGGACGCTGCCAGCTTTTGGCTTGAGCAGGATGCAATGCGCCCTCGCCTTCGGGCCACTGGGAGCGCGCTGCCGCGTATCCCCAAATCCGGGTCGGTGAGTATCACTTTTGATGCAGGGTTTGGTTCGTCATGGGATGCTGTGCCCGCTGATTTGCGGCAGGCCGTTCTGATGCTGGCGGCACATTACTATGACCATCGCGACGATATGACCTCTGGCGAGCGCACTGTTCCGTTTGGCGTGAGCAGTCTGATCGAGCGGTTCAAAACCGTGCGCATGGGGTTTGGCCAATGAACGCACCTAATCTAAGCCATGCCCTCGTGCTGGAAACGCCACAGCGCATCATCGACGGTGCGGGAGGTTTTACACAAGGCTGGATCGGTCTGGGGACGCTTTGGGCGGAAATCACTGCCCGTACCGGGCGCGAAACTGCGACGGGCGGAACACCCGTCAGTCGGGTCAGCTACAAAATCGTGGTGCGAGGCGCGCCTTGGGGTACGCCAGAACGGCCCAAGGCGCAGCAGAGATTTCGCGATGGCAATCGGATTTTCACTATCGAAGC
>JBARUV010000121.1:0-4422 GCA_049645905.1 Sulfitobacter sp. | reverse complement strand
CCGATGCGATCTGCAAGGTCGTGGCGGACTGGGTGCCGGCGGCCTACGGCGCGTTTGAGGATTATCGTCTGGGGGGCGCGACGCTTTCCGGCAAGGCGCTGGATTGCGTGCGCCGTATGCTGAAGGGCGAGGAGGTGACGCAGGAGAATAGCGGGATGTCTAAGGGGGAATGGCGGGAGTATGAGGGGGTTGTCGGGTGATCTTTATGTGATGAAAAGAAGCGCTCTTTTGGAGCGCCTCTTTCGAACAGAACGGATTCTTTGTTCTATACGAGTAAGTTGTCAGGCAGACCCTCAATGAAGTTCGGGATCGCTGCTTCCAAGTCGATAGCAAGCGTAGGGTGGGGTTTCACCCCACGCGCCCGCAACGTGTGATAAATCCCGCCATCGTCGCTCGCTCCACCGACATTGCCAAATTCCGACCACATCTCTACCGTCTCCGTAACCAAGGGGAGGGTAACGGATGAGCAACGTCATCGAATGGGTGCTTGAAATGGATGTGCAGGAGGGGCAGGCGGACAATGTCGCGCCACTGCTGGATGAGATGGTCACCGCAACCAAGACGGACGAGCCGGGCGCGTTGCACTACGAATATTACACCAATGAGGACCGGTCCAAGGTCACCGTGCTGGAACGCTACAGCGACAACGCGGCGGCTATGGTTCACCTTGGCAACTTCGGGGCCAAATTCGCCGAGCGTTTCGTTGCCGCCTTTGCCCCGACCCGTTTCACGGTCTACGGTCCGGCGGGTGATGACCTGCGCGGCGCGCTTGCCGGATTCGGGGCTGTGCATATGGATTATTACAAAGGCTTTGCCCGTAGCTGAGCAGACGCAGGGAAGGTGACGCCTGCGTGTCTGGCGTAGATTTCACCCAACTTCCGCACTCTGCCAAATTGAACCCAAGATTGAGGGGAAATGCCCCTCATCTCTCCCCTAACTTCGCACAAAATTTTCCTTATATCCGCGCCAAGCAGAGGCTGGTGCCGATCACCGTTTGCCTCCGCTTGCCGCTGAATAAGGACATCGGAAGCTGACCGAACACGGAAAGCCACCGAGTGCGCAACGGGGCGGGAACCCCCGTTGCGCACGAATACGTTCGCGGTCAAACTGGGTGTCATGTTTGACCTCGCCACACCCCCCGATGATTTTACCGATAATCCGTTTCCCTATTACGACGACCTGTTGGCCCATAGCCCTGTGACGCCGCAGGCTGACGGGTCTTATCTGATCTGCAAGCATGCCGATCTGAACGCCATCTATCGCGATACGGCCTTGTATATTTCCGACAAGAAGCGTGCCTTTGCCCCCAAGTTCGGCGTGGGAACACCACTGTTCGAACACCACACAACCAGTCTGGTTTTCAACGATCCGCCGCTGCACACCCGCGTGCGTCGCATCATGACAGCGGCCCTGACCCCTGCGGCACTGGCACGTATGGAACCGGGTCTGATCAAGACGGTGGATTATCTGCTTGACCGGATGCCGAACGACGCTGATCTGATTGAGGATTTCGCCAGTTCCATTCCGATCCAGATCATCGGCAATCTGCTGGATATCCCGCTGATTGAGCGCGCTCCGTTGCGCAACTGGTCGCTTGCAATCCTTGGCGCGCTGGAACCGACGCTCAGCCCCGCGCAGCTTCAAAAAGGCCACGATGCGGTATCGGAATTCAAGTCATATTTACAAAGCCTTATCGCCCGTCGGAAGGTCAATCCGGGTGATCCGGACACCGACGTTCTGACCCGGCTGATCGCGGGCGATGCCACAGGTCAGTTGAGCGAAATCGAGCTGATCCAGAATTGCATATTCATCCTTAACGCCGGTCATGAAACCACGACCAATCTGATCGGCTCTGGGCTTGCGCTCTTGCATGACTTCCCCGATCAAAAGCAAAGACTGATGGACGATCCGGCGTTGATAAATTCAGCCGTGGAAGAAATTTTGCGCTTCCGTTCTCCGAACCAATTCGGCAATCGCGAGACCGCAGCGGCGGTGACCATCGGCGGGCATGACATCCCGTCGGGTGCTAATCTGCATCTTTGTATTGGTGCCGCAAATCGCGACCCCGAGGCCTTTGATGGTCCCGAACACTTCGATATTGCCCGCAAACCCAACAAGCACCTCGCCTTTGCCGGTGGTCCCCACGTTTGCGTCGGCCTGACACTGGCCCGCATGGAAGGGCGCATCGCGCTGCAACGTTTTCTCGAGCGTTTTTCGCGGTACGAAATTCCGGAGGGTCGAAAAGGCGGCGGCCGTATCCGGTTTCACGGCTATACAAGCCTGCCAGCCCGTCTGGCATGACGCGCTGGGCCGAGAAAACCCTGATCGTTCCGGCCCGCAGGCGTTTGATCAGATCAGGGTCAGTTCCCCTGCCATTTGACGGCCATCTCGTCCTTCGGTCAGCTCAAAGCTGACTTTCTGATCGTCCGCGAGCCCTGTCAATCCAGAGCGTTCTACGGCCGTAATGTGAACAAATATGTCATTTCCGCCCTCATCCGGTGCGATGAAGCCGTAACCTTTTGTGGTGTTGAACCATTTTACGGTACCCGTTGGCATATTGTCCGCGCCTCCTATTCTATTCACTTGCCTGCCGATGCAGGGTGCTGTCAGGAACTGTCTGCGTATCCTGACTTCACATTTAAAAAGATTGCGCAGTTTGGTAATAAATCAAGGAAATCGGCGGGATTTTTTCGCTAAACGAAATCAGAAAAGGATGAAACCATGTTGATTTACGGCCTGAAAAACTGTGACACCTGCCGCAAGGCGATGAAGGCGTTGCCGGACGCAACGCTCGTTGACGTGCGCACAGACGGCATCCCGGACGCCGTGCTGGACGCTGCATTGGCACAGTTTGGTGATACATTGCTGAATACCCGCTCAACCACATGGCGGGGGCTGACTGCGCAACAGCGCGAGGACGATCCCCGCAGCCTGTTGCGGGCGCATCCAACCGTGATGAAACGTCCCTTGATCGCTGTGGATAACACGTTTTTTCTGTCTTGGAGCAAGGACGTAGAAGCTGAAGTCAAAGCCGCGCTTTAGCTTCTTTCATGCGGGTCGGGGTGTCTGCATCTGCAAGGCACGATCAAAGGACAACGGCCCGGCGCCTTTGATGACCAGAACCAGCAGCAGAAATATCCAAAGCGCGCGCTGATCAAGGATAATGTGGTCCGGAAAACGGTCGAACCACGCCCCTGTTTCGCCCGCTTGTCCGTGGCCATAGATGTCGGTGAGCGATTGAACAGCGACAAAACCGATCATGCCAAGGGCCGCCAGCCGTGTCAGCAAGCCCAGGACCACAAGCACCGGCAAGACGAATTCAGCGATTGTACCAAGAGAAACCACCACCTGATGGTAAAGGCTCATGGCCTCTGCATCATAGCCGGCGGCGTCGAACGCTTTGGGGAAAATCTGAATGTACCCCTTGGCGGAGGGCATCCACAGGTTTGAAATGCCGTCTTCCATTTTCACCAAACCCGCGTTCAGGAAATAGACAAGAAGAATGGCCGCGAACAGGAATCTGGCAAGCGTCGGGATCAGCCAATCCGCCCTTTGCGCGACGCTGGAAAACCTTTTATAGAGTGAAAAAAGTGCATTCATTTCAATTCCTTGGCGGGTCATTCATTATAGCGCCTTCGCGAAGTACGAGGCGCAGAACACATTCCAGTTCGAAGTCTGGATGTGCGGCCTCGGCAGTTGTTGTTGCAGCAGCAAAGGATTGCCACTCGGCCAGAGCAAGCAACCAATCCGCGCCCCCCACCGGCAGTCGATGTGGGGTAGGGTCGAACGCGGGCCGTGTAATCAGTACGTCCTGCGCGATTGCGCGGGGTTTTGGGGCACCCTCTTCAAAGTTGAAGCGCCAGATGTCGAAAAGTGGCCAGTGCGAACGCAGGATCGCTGTGGCAGGGGCAAGGCTGAAAGTTGCGCCGGCCAAAGCGTCCGGTGCAATTGTCTGGAGGTCCTCAGCAGTCAGGAGCCGGACATCCCCGGCGTGATAGCTTTGGCGCATCGCAAGATCCAGCCGGGCTGCATCGGCGAGATATCCGATCTCCGACAGAGGCGCGAATCCTGAGATAAATTCAGGAAATTCCGCGCCATAAAACATCATCAGCGGGGAAGTTGGAGGATGCGCGCGGACATACAGCGGGGCAAGGTTTGCGAAATGCCGCTCTCCGATCAGTTTGCGGACCAGCGGAAAGGCCGTCCCGAGCGCCTCAATAAGGGAGTGCGTGACGTTGTTCCGGTAGACATCATACCGCTTGCCTGGGGGACCCTGCGAACCATCGCGCAGACCTGAAGGGGCAGGGGCGCCGGGATCAAGGAGCCCGTTGCGAAAGTCGGTTTCCATGCTCACAGGCACAGAGCAGTGGCCGCACGCGTCGCTTCTGCGCGCAGGGTGGGCCAATCCGGTACGTCATTGTC
>JBARUV010000120.1:0-2078 GCA_049645905.1 Sulfitobacter sp. | reverse complement strand
CCGCTCTAGCATTCACCTTCGGAGCCTTCTGGGCAACGCAGGCTTTTGCGCAGACCTTTGGCGATATCTTCACCGAGATGCGCTCCAGCCAACTTGGTCCTGCCGCTGACATCCTCGGCACCATCTCTTTCGTACTTGGTGTCGTCTTCGCGATCATGGCCGTGATGGCGATGATCAAACGGTCGCGCAATACCAATGACGGATCGGTTGAAAGTGGTCGCATCCTGATGCTCAGCGTCGCCGCCGCCTGCATGGTGGCGATCCCGACCTTCCTCAATGTCGGCGTCGCGTCGATCTTCGGCACAGGTGCGAACCAATCTTCCGTGGACGGTCAGCTCCGTTCATTGAACTAAGGGAGCGTATGAATCGATGGTCGCATTCTGGCATCAAGCGGCAGCCCATCTGGGACGGGGATCGCTGAAAGCATTTCTGGACGGCTATTGCCGTCTGGAGACCGCCCACGGCAAGACAGCACTTGTGGCCGACGACGGATCGATGATGTCGCTCTTCCGGCTCGACGGCTTCCGGTCCTTACCGGGAGAAGAAGATGTTACTGAGGCCTGCGACAAGCTACGTGTGGGTCTGTCACCGTTTTTCTCCAAATCCGGACTGGCACTGCAGTTCTGGTTTGGGCACTCGCCGGATCTTGGTGCCCGCGAGGTCGAGACGATCATCAATGACAGCGCGCGCGTTGCCAGCGACAATGCGCTCGACCTGCATGATCTTCTGGATGAGCGCCGCAGACTGCTTCCATCCAAACTCTATGGCGAGCGGTGTTATCTGGCGCTGTGGTCAAGGCCATCCCGGCTGACAGCAGAAGACCGGAATGCCAGCCTGCAGCAACGCACGAAGGTATTGAACGCCGCGCCACCGATCTCCCTGGGTCAAATTCCTGACACCGCGCTCGAGGGGCTGGCAATTCGGCATGACAGCTTCGTCACGGCACTTGCCCGCGAATTCAACGCCGCCGGTATCGCCCTCGACCTAATGGACAATTATGAGGCGCTGAACGCCATCCGCAAGATCGTGGCCCCGGACACTTTGGGTCTCAACCATCCATGGCGGGCGACCCTACCGGGAGATTATCTCAAAGCGAGATTGCCGAGCTTGGGTCGCAACCTCAAGCGCAAGGACATCTCCAACCTCGTCTGGCCAAAGCTCTCGGAGCAGCTCTTTACCGATCATGCCGAGGTCATCGACGGGAAAATCGTGCGCATCGGCAACACGGTGTTTTCAGGTTTTGATATCGTGCTGCCACCCGAAATCGTCTTGCAGTTCAACGAGCTGATCCGTCGCGTGATTGCCAATGGCACCAAGATTTCGTGGCGCTGTTCGATCCTGATGGAAAGCGGCGGCTTTGCGGGGCAGGTGTTTCGCGAACAGTTGGCCCGGTTGCTGGCCTGGACCGCTCCAACCCACAATGGGCGCATAAAAGAGAGCTTCGAGCGGCTGCGTCAGACGGACGGCGACGGAAATACAGTCATCCGCTGGCGTGCCTCGTTCGCGGCTTGGGCACCTGCCGACGAAGTAGGGCAATTGCGCGCCCATGTCTCGTCGCTCCAAGAAATGGTGAAGTCTTGGGGCAATTGCCACACCAATGCGGTGGTTGGCGATCCGCTCGATTGTGTGATGTCGTCTGCCCTCGGCCTGTCGACAGCCTCAACAGCCGAAAGCTGCGCTGCCGATCTGCTGGATGTCCTTGCCATGGCGCCTATCGTGCGGCCTGCCTGCCCATGGGAACGCGGATCGATCATTTTCAGGACGGCGGACGGCAAGCCGTTCCCTTATCAACCCGGTTCCTCGAAACAGAACGCCAGCGTCGACATCATGGTCGGCACGCCGGGGTCCGGCAAATCAGTGCTGATGAACGCAATCAATCTCGGTGTCGCGCTGTCTCCCCAATCGGGCAGGGGCGGCAACAATCAGGCGATCCTCCCGCGTATCGCCATCATTGATATCGGACCGTCGTCATCTGGTTTGATCAGCTTAATCCGCGACGCGCTGCCGCCGAACCGGCGGCATGAAGCGATGTTCCACCGCCTCAAGATGGTGGCGAAGGATGCGGTCAATCCGTTCGA
>JBARUV010000119.1:0-9266 GCA_049645905.1 Sulfitobacter sp. | reverse complement strand
CGCCAGTTGCCCGTTGCCGCACCCCAGTTCGAGTATGGCCTGATAATAAGGCCGAGACAGGGCGTTGCGGGTTGCCGCAAACTTTTCCTGCTCATAGGCACTTTGTTCGAAACCCCATGGATCAGAGGTGTCCGCATAAAGATCACGCAGATGATCTATCCCAACGGCCATCACGACATCCTCCAGAATACTTCATCTTCGGTGATGAATTTTTCGACGAAATCGGGCGGCAGAACGAACCCGTCAGGGTCATCCAAAACCACCCTGCCCAACTGGCTTTGATGGGCATTGATCGCCGCGCGTTTCCTCTCGCCCAAATCTTTCGCGACAAGGAAAACAGGATCATAGCGCGAGACAGTCTGGTCAAAATCAGGGTCGTCCCAACGGCTCCACACCGGATAGCTGTAATAGTCCCATTCCGGATGCAGGTTGCGGATTTCCGCAGCAATGCGCGCGGTCATCTGGTGGTCTTCGTGATGATCTTCGGGGGCCGGGGCAAAGATATGTCGCGCGCCGAAATCCGAGATACGCGCTGCCAGATCAGCAGCAACTTCCACGGGGTCGACCTGATATAGTCGCGCATCTTCCAGACCCAGCCATGTCAAATCATCCGGACCCCCACCCAGGTTTGCGATTGCCTGGATCATTTCTGCCTCGCGCTGCTGCGCGAGCCGCCATGGACGCCACAGCAGGGAACCCGGATGGCTTGCACTGCCGTCGGTCAGACATATCACATGGGCCCCGGCATCTGCGAAGGCACGCGAAAGAAGTGTCCCGCAGGCCAGAGACTCGTCGTCAGGATGCGGGGCAAGAACCATGATTTTCTGACGGCCTTCGAATACGCCCTGAAAGTCGGATGAGATGTCAAAACTCATTCGAAAACCCCCCAGCTTTTGCCCTCTTGTCCAAGCGCGAATTCTGCTGCGCGCTGCACAAACGCATCCCGCGCTGCCTGCCGCAGATAGACCGAGAGGTCGCGTGCCATGCGCCCTGTTTGCGACCCTTGGGCAAAATGCTGGAGCCCGAGACTTTGCTCTACGGCCGTGATGGCAGCCAGACCGACTTCCTCGGTAAAGAGCCTTGAGGAGATGGACATGCTAACAATCTGTTCGGCAGGCAGGTCACGGTTTGCTGTCGCCAACGCCGCCCGTTCGACCAGGGCCATACCCGCCCAGGCCCGCATGAGCACAGTTCCCAACCGCACCTTTTGTTGTTCGGCCTGCATTCGTTCCATGTCGCGCAACCGGGCGGCCGCCCGGTCAATCAGGCCTACAGTTGCCCCTACCTGCAACGCAGCAATGCGCCAGACATCACCGACAAAATTGGGCTCTTTCAGGTAATCGCCCGGCGCGCCGATCCAGTCAAAAGCGCCGGTTGGCAGATTTGTAAAATCAAAGGTGCCCGAGGCGGTCGCCTTCATGCCGTGCATCTTCCACTTGGAGGCATCAGCACGATCCACGTTTGAAACGTCTATCAAAGCGAGACGGACCGCCGGTCCGGAATTTACCGTCACAACGACATAGGACACAGTGCCCAGTCCGGAAGCGAAGTTCTTGCTGCCGTTTATATGCTCGTCCGGGGGTGCCCATGTCACTGGCTCCGCACCATCTGCGCCCCAGACCCCAAGCAGCGCGCCGTTGGCAATTTGATCTCTCACCGTGCCTTTTTGCTGGAAAGTGCCATACAGGTTGATCAGTCGCAGAGCATTCACATGCCCTTCCCAAAGACGCCCCACGCTCAAATTTGCAGCGCCTACTTTCATCAACGTCCGGGCCGTCCGTTGCGGGTCGTGTGCTCCATCATCCATCAACAACCCCGCCGCGCTCAACACGTCGATGGACTTGCGAATGGGGCTTGTGCCCGCCTCTTCTGCGTCTGCGGAAGCCGCGAGTTCTCCCCACACTTCAGGCGATACCGGACAGTCCGATTTCAAGGTTTGCACAGGCTTGGGGAAAGGGGCTGGTACTGCCATCGTTCAGGCCACGCTTTTCTGGGTCTGCGCCCGGGGGTCAACAGCTCTGGTGATGAGATTGGTCCATGTTGCCGCGACTTTGCTCATCCGGAACGCGGGGTTCGCACCCAAACGCGGAGGCGAGCGTTGCCATAACCTGATCCGCGCGAGAATTTGCGCGGGGCTATGGCCGTCAATCTTTTGATCCGCGCCAGTCAGAATCTCGTCATTTGCGCCAAGGTCTGAATGGACAAGTGCGGGTGTGCCAACGGCGTTCGCTTCGGCGAGAACCAAACCGAATGTCTCTGCAAAGGACGTTTGGGGATAGAACAGGCACAACGACCGACGCATCTGCCGGATAAGCGCAGAGTGCGAAAGCGAACCGAGGAAGACAACGCCATTGGGCACAGGTCCGGTGTCCCAATTCAAATATCCGGGGTCGGCAACGGCCAGTGTCAGGTCCGGCAGGGTAGCGCGCAGAAGAGAGAACTGGTTGAACACCTCCGCCAACCCCTTGTGGGGCGAACTGGCGAACAGCAATCTGTTGGGATCGCGGCGGGTGTCATCAGGGTGCAAGTCGTCCGCGATCGGGTTGTAGATTGTCGTAACATCCGGAATATCTTCGGATCCGAGGAATTCTTCAAACGCTTTGGCATGGGATTCAGAGACACATATCACAGTGATATTGGCGTCTTTCAGCGCGGCACCCATCTTGCGATTGTGGCGACCCGGATAGACGTGCAGCCAGACAAAAATTGGCGTGTCAGAGTTGAGCTTGCGCAGTTTGAGCGCCACCTTCCAGCGGTTTATTACAATGATCGCAGCAGCTTGGGATTTCCGGAAGGCGACTTTTAACGGCATCAACGTTCCCGCCTCTGATCCGCTTGTCCCAGCACGGTCATTCTGGTGAATATTGATGTCAAACTGTCCGCGCAGAGCGGTGGCGACACGCAAGACAGTAGCTTCGGTGCCTCCTAGTCCGCCTTTGCGCAAATCAGGGGCATCATACCCCCCGGCACAGCACGGATCGACAAACGAGATCAGGGGGCGATGGTTCGCGATGCTGGGTTCCATCATTGCGCCGCCATTGCAGAAGGTGACACCGACGCCAAAATTGCGGCAACCCGTGCTGAGGTGCCCTCTGTCATCGGTAAGTCACGCGGCGCCAGCAATTCAGGATTGCTCACAAACGCCACGTCCAGATCATCAATGCTGATCGGAACAGGGTCTACCCTGCCGTATTTGCGCCAATCCGCTACCTTCCCCCAGACGAGCAAGCGATCTACTTTCCGTCGCGCGCTGTCGTAATCGGAGGCAACGGACTGGGTAAGGCTGTCCGGCGTCTCGATCTTCGTGAGTAAAAGTTCAGGAATGACCCAAATAATCTCGCCATTCAGGATCAGCCGGTTGCGGAATTCACGATCCTCTTCAATGCAGTTCTCGAACCCGCCAAGCCGTTTCAGCATATCCGCACGGAACAGACCGGAGTTGATGTGTGTCCATTCTCCGGGCACCCGCGTGCCCATCTGGAGGTTCGGAAACACGTCGTCAAAGAGCGAAATATCCCTCCGAATTTCGGCGCGGCTCCCGTCTGGTAGGATCAACTCGTGATGTGTCAGGGCCGCACCGACCTCCAGCACCTGTCCGGCGGCCTTCCCCGCCAGCGCCCAGTTCAAACACTCGTGCGCAGCGATGTCGCGTGCAGTGAGGATGCGGACCTGATGCAAGACCTTGTCGCGATGGGGCAGATCATCAGAATCGTGAAAGGTAACTGCCTCTCCGTCGGTAAGAAGCAGACCGACATTTTTGGCCTGTGCCGTGCCAAGGTTATTGCTTAGCTTGATATAGTTGACTTTCGGATGCGAGAAAAACGGGCGAACCACTTCTGCGGTTTCGTCGCTGCTGGCATCGTCGATGACGGTGACTTTGATGTTCCACCAGGATTGATCAAGCGCGGCACGGATGGCGTTCGTAATCAGGTGGGCACGGTTAAAGGTCGGAATGATGATATCGACCAAAGGGTCCGAATGATCAGAAATCACAGGGTTACCTCCTGGGACGCTGAAATAGACTTGCGGTAATCGTGCAGGCTCTTGTCCGTCAAAAGCGCGGCTGGCAGGGGTAACATCAGAGCAAGTAAGGCTGCGATGACCGTCGAATGTGTGGGGTGTAATCCGACCAGAACAAACAGCGAGATAACGAACAGGGCCAGATGCCAGATCGGGATTTGAACACCCCGCGCAACCTCGCGGATGTGTTTTTTCGTAACGAGAAACTTGAACTCTTCTCCCAAAATCGCATCGAAAGTGGCTTTCGCGGACTTTGGCGCCAGTGCAAATCTACAGGCGAGCGCATGGCAAATCACCGCAAGTTCAAGATCATCGCGCACGCCACGCCCGATGATCCGCAAAGCAACGTCGAAGAAACTCAGCAAGACCACGCAGGCTGAAAGAACCGCTGCGACAGAGTGCTCACGGCCCAGTAAAACCGCTGCTAATAATACAACTGTCGGAATCAGCGCCAAATTGAACCAAGCCGTCAGTTGCGAGACAATCACGAGCCGTTTGTGCAGGCTCATCGATCCCTTGAAGGTCAGGATTGTCTGGCAGTGACGCAGCAAGGTTTGAAAGTTGCCGCTGCACCAGCGATATCTTTGTGTTTCAAGGTCGGCAAGAGAGAACGGCAACAATCCACGGCCGACAATCTGGTTAATGAAACGACCGGTAAAACCTGCGTTACACAAACGCACACCTACTTCTGCGTCTTCGGTGGTTGTTGAACCGGACCACCCACCGGCTGCGGCTAACGCGGTTTTTGAAATAACGCACAGGGTGCCCGTCAATAACACTGCCTCTGCGTCGTCGGCGACAACAGCATTGGATCTGAAATACTCTTCGAGTTCTGCATCAACGCCAGCCGCAGCGCCTGATACACCCATGTAGGATTGCGGAAATTGCACATAGTCTGCGCCGGTGAGTGCAAGCGCGGATGCGGCTGTCGACAGAAAATCCGGACCAACGATGTAATCCGCGTCAACGGTCACAATGTGACTTGCATCGACGCGCGTGTGATCGAGCGCGATGTTGAGAGCGCCCGCTTTTGCGCCTTGGACATCGTTCTGATGCAGGAATTTACACTGTGACACCTGTTCATCACAGAAGGCTTGTACCGGTTTCCACAGAGCGTCGTCGGATGTATTATTATCCATCACGATGATCTCGTATTTGTCCGCTGGCCAGTCCTGATCCAGCAGGGCGTGCAAGGTTCGGATCACCATGTCTGGTGGTTCCGAATGGGTTGCGACATGAACCGAAAACACAGGCGCATCAAACGTTTCGCGCGCCCGGACCGTTGGTGTCGGCAGACGCGTGATCACCGGACGAAGGCACATCAACGCTATCTGTAGAACCAAAATCACCGCACATGCAGCAGCCCCTATAACCGGGACCGTCGCGGCAAGGATCAGCAGACCGCAGACTGCGAACAGTCGAAGTTTCATGGTTCACCCCCAAGGTGTTAAACAGCGATATTTCTTCAGTATTTCCGTTACTTAGAAGCCAGTGAGGCCTTTGGAACCACAACAACGACTGCCGCTTTTCGGTTCCCCCAAAACGAACGAGATTCGAAAAAAGATAACCTACGGTGGATTTAGCATGCGTCTATGAACGCAACTTCCAACTGGATTGAACCAACATCAAAAATTACCGGGCTGGAAACCACGATGTGTCCATATCGGCGTAGCGGTCGGTAAAGTCGGTCAAATCGACCAGCTCATCTTCCTTGAGGATCTGGAGATGATGGTCCTGTCGACGGATCAATCCATCGTTCTCCATCATGATGAACGTTTTGCTGATATAGACGTTCGTCAGCCCAAGGTAATCGGCAATCTGGCTTTGGTTCAACGGGAGCCGGATTGTATCGGTCATAGTCTTGTTGGTAATTCTGAGCCGCGCGATCAGGTCAAGCAGCATGTAGCTGATCCTTTCGCGCGCACTCATTCTTCCCATCGCCCGCAGCAGATCAATGAAAACAACCTGATCGCGCAGGGCAATGGACAATAACAGTGCCGAAAGTCTTGGAGATTCCCTGAGTATCACGTCCAGCGCTGATTTTGGAAATGGACACAGACACACGTCTTCCGCAGTGCGCAGGGTTGTGGTCATATGTTTCAGGGCAATATCCGGGAAGCCAACAATATCTCCCGGGTGGTGGATATTAACAATCTGCCTTCTGCCATCCGGCAAATCTGTGTAGCTGAACGCCCACCCGTGTTTGACTACAAAAAAGTTGGTGCTTCGATCGCCGCCTTGATAAACTTCAGTCGCAGCCTCGAAAGTGCGCTCGGATTTTTCTAGAGTGGCGAGCTTTTCTTTGTCTGTGTCCGCCAGTTCGACGTAATGCGAAAGCTTGGTGACAAGGCAGCTTGAACGGTTTGTCATGTTGGGTCCCCTAACAATTGCCGCGGATATGGAGCCAGTCAAAAATGTTCAGAACTGCAAAGATCAGCACCGAAATAAAAGCTGCCTCCTTGAGGAAACCTAGTCCACAAGCGATACCAATCGACCCCACTGCCCAGATTGCAGCACCACTGCGTACCCCTTTCAGTCGACCATCCTTGCTCGGAGACATGATCGCCCCTGCCCCTAGAAACCCTATGCCACCTACAATTCCTTGGATCAGACGCGTGGGATCAATGGAAATTGCCTCGTCCTCCACCACGCTGCTCAACGCAAAGTTCAACGTCACTGTCATCAGGGCCGCAGATCCGATTGCGACCAACACATAGGCCCCCGCGCCCAACGGTTTGCCTTTGATCTCGCGATCCAAGCCTACGATCAGACCACACGCGCCGGAAAACAGAACGCGAAAGACAAAATCACTAAATTCAATCAATCCGCAGAGCCTTTTATCTGAAACGATTCTTTGCACGGTCATAGCTGACATCGCCTCAACGTTGTTCAATACAGGTTAATACGTCCAATGAAGGTCGGTCGTCGGTCGGCAGATAATTCAAGTGAGACCAACCATCTGCACAGCGTTGGCGATTTTCGGGATACCGGTTCGTTAAGGCGCGCCGCCACACCCAGTCGCATTTTCGCGCGTTCGCCTAAATTCCGACGGAAACCAGTGGCTGGTCCGTTAGATATGAAACGCAAAGCAAAGAAAGTCCCCAATGACACACCCAAAAGACGCCCATGACCATGACCATGATCGCGGCCTGCGCCATGATTTGCCAAAACTGATCCAGAGACGCAAAGCATTGTTTGCTCTTGGAGGGTTGAGCGTGCTGGCGGCAGGCGGTTATGCAATGCTGGCCTCTGCTGAAACCACGGGCACTGCGGCGGACGGCTCTGTCTGCGTTTCGGACGCTCCGGAAACGGCCGGGCCCTTTCCTGCGGATGGCACCAACGCAAAGGCCGGCCAAACCGTCAATGTTCTGGAACAAAGCGGTGTGATCAGAGAAGATTTGCGGCCGAGTTTCGCGGGCATGACACCAACCGCCGACGGCGTGGAGCTCACTCTCCAATTGCAACTCGTCAATGTGAACGCGGCCTGCACACCTCTGGCTGGCCATGCGCTCTACCTTTGGCACTGCGACACGGTGGGTAAATATTCGCTCTATGACACCACCGACAGAAACTATCTGCGCGGCGTCGGCATTTCGGACGCGCAGGGGAATGTGCGATTCACCACGATCTTTCCGGGCTGCTATGATGGTCGCTGGCCACATTTCCATTTCGAGGTCTTTGGATCGGTGGATGACATCGAAACAGGGCGCGACAGCCTGTTGATCTCACAGCTTGCGCTGCCGGAGGCTGAATGTAGCGCCGTTTATGACGCTGATGCGCGCTATTCCAATGGCACCAGCAACTTGCAACGCCAGAGCCTCGATCGCGACATGATTTTCAGGGATAGCTCGGACGCTCAAATGGACCAGCGAACCTTGGCATTAAGCGGATCGCCAGAAACAGGTTATGCTGGCACAGCGATGATCGCACTGGCAGTCTGAGCATATCACAAGGCTCGAAAGCACATGACCGCATGGAAAGTGCTTTCGAGCGCGCGCTGGAATGGCCGTTTTGGTGGGCCAATCAAGACCACCGTTGATCGTATTCAACATAGATTGAGATAGCGGCGGCAAACGGCGGCATAGGAACGATCTTCGGCCCAACGTGGTTCTGTCATTACGACATAGCCGCAAGTAGAAAGGTGCCAGTATGTTCTTTGACGAACCCATCCTAGACGCTGTTGCCAAGGGTTTCCTGTTGAGCGCCTTCGGGCTTGGCTGGATTATCCTGCTCGTTCGTATGGTCGGGCTAAGATCCTTTTCAAAGATGACGACTTTCGATTTCGTTATGACCGTGGCAATGGGTTCGCTGTTGGCGGGCGCCTCCCAATCAGAAACGTGGCCGGGACTACTTCAAACCATAACGGCGATGGCGTGCCTGTTTGCGGTGCAATACACGGTGTCAGGCCTGCGTCAAAAGTGGCCGAAATTTGACGAGGCTGTCCAGAATACACCGGTTCTGCTGATGAAGGATGGTGTCATTCTACAGGATGCGTTGCGGGCCACCCGGGTCGCAGAGGAAGACCTGATCGCAAAACTGCGCGAAGCGAACGCGATCAAGATGTCTTCTGTTAGAGCGGTGGTGCTCGAGACAACCGGGGATGTCTCGGTGCTTCACGGTGACCATGTGGATGACGCTTTATTCAAGGGCATCGGGCGGATCTGATCCGGCACGCCCGATGACATTTGCCATCATGAACGACGACCCTTTCTTTTCCTTTAGCGCCTATCATATGACGTTAGCTGTTGTGGGCATCATCGTCATCCTGTCGCGGTGGTTTCCGCGGCTCGTGTCGTCCCGCGAACCGGCTGCCGCCCCTTTGATGATTGTGTTCGGGGCCCTGGCATCGCTGATCTTTCCAAACCTCCCCGCCCCGCCTGATCCCCGCGAGGTTCCAAAGGTGTGGGAAGCCGTTGCCGAGATCACCGTGATTGTGGCGCTTTTTGGTGCCGGTATGCGCGTCGACAGGATCGGTGTGCGCAAAACATGGATTCCAACGGTCAGGCTGCTTCTTATTGCGATGCCGCTGACCATTTTGGCGGTCACGATCCTCGGCCTTCAACTGGGGGGACTGACCGTTGCCGGTGCGGTCATATTGGCGGCAGCACTGGCACCTACAGATCCGGTTCTGGCGGCTGATGTCCAGATTGCGCCGCCTCATGAAGGGGGCGAACATCCTGTCAGGTTTGCCCTGACCACCGAAGCCGCCTTGAACGACGGCCTTGCCTTTCCGTTTGTCTATCTGG
>JBARUV010000118.1:0-6015 GCA_049645905.1 Sulfitobacter sp. | reverse complement strand
CCACACGACCCTGTAGAGGCGATCAAGATTCTGCTCTATTGTGCGTTTTTCGAAACGCGTCAGTTCTTTCGGTAGGTCGTCGATGATGCCGTCGACCATAGCATAAAACGCATCATCAGACGTGCAGTCTAATATGGTGCCTACCTTGAACCATAAGTGGTCCGAACTGTTGCGTGGCATGTGCTCAAAGAACTTCAAGCCGTAAGATATACCAATATCAGATTCATCGCCTTCATCGTCAGATTTAGGTGACTTTAGAAGGTCCAAATACAACCTCTGCTTTGTCCACGCGTCTGGGTTTTCCTTTCGCGCATATTTTCTGCGAGTGGTGTACGTACCTCGTAGGCCGATCAGCAAAGAGGTCAGCCGCTGCTGACCATCTAAAACCAAAGTAATTTCTCGACCATCTGTTTCTGCCAACTCGTTATGCATGCCTCCTTGGCGAAAATTATCAATGAACTTATAGATTTCCCAATCCGCACGTCTGGTCTCATCAAGCTCCCAAAAAAGAAAGGAGCTGATCGGATATCCCTTCAAGAGGGAGTCAAAAAGAGCGACAATCTGAGATGTTTCCCAAACGTAGGGCCGTTGTATTGCAGGTAGAAATACTGAATTATTAATTCGATCCACAATGCCTGAGATTTTTGTTGAGGAATAAGACAAGGTAAACACACTCCAGCGCGATCTAATATAGTGACGCAGTGTTCCCATCTATCCGATCAGTGTTCAACCCAGCATACGCACATAAATAGGTTGCAAACGCGTTAAAATTTTCAATGTCGGACTTGGTGCTCCAGTTGGTCCCGTTCGTCCACATCACAGCATTTAGTGGATCGGGGCCGAAGGAGACATTCAGTGCAAAGGGCGCCAAGCTCTCTTCTGGGCCGCTCACAGCGGGCTGGATTTTCTGCTTATGCGAAATGCTGCGAAACGGCATTTGGTAATGAAGGCGCCAAGCGAATATTGACAAAAACCAGCGCGCGCACCACATCGCGCGACCTTCCACACATCTGGTAAGGGGCTTGAGCGTGACTGCGGGGCCTTTTTACAACCGCGTCCCGTGCCCGGCGTTTTCGGTCTTGATGACCCGGAAGCCTCGCTCCGGCCCTCCCATAACTGCGATACATTGGTGACACGGCCCTATTATTCTATACGCTGTCCTCACAAGAGAGGACAAAAACCATGATCATCCACCCCGCAGGCTCCCGCCCCTCGACCACCCCCGATCCCGCCTATTTCACGGGGACGGTCCGCATGGACCCGCTGATGAATGCGCCCGCGCCCGCACGGTTGAACGCGATTGCAGTAACCTTTGAACCCGGTGCGCGCACAGCATGGCACACCCATCCGCTGGGCCAGACGCTGGTTGTGACGGCGGGTTGTGGCCGCGCCCAAAAGGCGGGTGAGGCGATCCAGACGATCCGCCCCGGCGATGTGATCTGGTTCGAACCGGGTGAAAAGCACTGGCACGGCGCCGCTCCGGACTGCGCCATGACCCACATCGCCCTGCAGGAAGCGCAGGACGGTTCGGCGGCGGATTGGCTGGAAAAGGTAACCGATGCCCAATACACTGCACCGTAATTACACTGCACCGTAAGTCGGGCGACCCGGTTCAGGGCCGCCCGTTGCGTTTTGGCTCAGGCAGGGTGGCCCCGGCCCTGTTCAGCGTTTTTCGTCGCTTACGAATTCTTCGAGGATCTTTTCGTTCTTGGCATCCTCGATCTTGCGGATGCGGTCCTCGGTGGAGCGGGCGTCAAAGCGGTATTTCACCACGTTGATCAGGCTCAGTGTCAGCAGAATGATGCCCATGCCCCAGTATCCCTTGGTCGCCAGCGGCACCTCTGTCGAGAGCCAGAGGGAAACGCCAAGCAGCAGATAGGCCGCCACGACCCCCGTACCGTTCAGCAGCAAAATCAGGGCGTTGTCGTTGTTACGTTCAGTGTACATTGGTCTGTTTCCCGTTCTTATTGGTCCTGTTTCCAGGAAGGTTCTCGTTAAATATCAAAGTTGATTCGTGACTTCCTTGGCGCCCGTCAAACGCGCCATCACATCCGCCGCCGTCGCGCGACCATGCGTGCCAAACCCCGCGTCCGCCATCCGGTCGCCGATGTCGGCATGGTCCAGTCCCCGGTCAATCTCCGCAAGGATTTCGCCCTGCTCGAACGGATCATCCTGACCCAACACCCGCTTGATCAGCGCATCGGCCTCGTCCATCGGGCTGTCGCCGCCAAGGTGACGGGACAGGTTTTTCTGGATGGTCTGTTCACCGCGCACCGCTCGGGCCGCAACCGCCCCCTGCCGCAGGTCGATGATACGGCGATTTGACGTTTCTACCGACTGGCGCAACTGCATTTCACGCGCCTCAAGGCGGCTGCGGGTCTCTTCGCGCGTGGCGCGTTCGTTTTCCATATCGGCAATGGCCTGTGCGGCCTGACGCGTCAGATCCTCGCGCCCCTCGCCCATCGCATTCTTTGCCTGCCCCACCAGATCATCAATGCGGCTGCTCAGCGTATCAATCTGGCGCGTTTCGTTACGGCTGCGCTGGATCAGGCTGGCCAGCCCCAGCTTGGCCGCTTTCAGATTTGCCTGCGCCTCGCGGATTTTCTGGTCGATCAATTCAATCGCATAGGTATCGCGCAGGTGCTCCTCGGCGCGGGCATTGGCACCGAACAACAGGGTTCTCATCGTTCCAAACATCGTCGTCTCCCATTAATGAACATCGTTCACGAATGGAGATAAGGCATGAATGAACATCGTTCAAGTATTTATTGAACGATGTTCAGAAACAATCAGTTTCCGATCTGGCGTAAGATCTGCTCCAGCATTTTCTCGATCTGTTCCAGCGGCACCGCCGAGATGCGCTTTTCAAGTCCCAGCAGCACGATCCCGTGCACCGAGGAAAACAAGCCCCGCACCATCAGATCCAGCTCGGGCCGCTTCATGTCGGGAAACAACTGCGCCAACGGCACTGCAATCAGGCCGAACACCGCGCCAAGTTCCTGCAGATACCAATCCGGCACCGGCCCTTCCACCGACATTTCCAGATCAAACAGCGCGCGCCACAGGTGCGTATGATCAGACGCAAAGTGCAGATAGGCATGCGACATGGTGACCATCTGGGCATTCGGATCATCTGCCGCCGCCTCCGCGACAGCAGCGCTGACAAAGGCACCCAAACGGCGGAACGTGCGCCCGTTCACCGCCATCACCAGCGCGTTCAGATCGTCAAAGAAGTTATAGATTGCGCCGACCGAACACCCCGCCTCAGCCGCGATGGGCCGCGCCTTGAGCGCACTCAAACCGCCAGCTGCAATCTGCGCTTCAGCGGCATCAATCAATGCCGCGCGCAGTTTGGCCTGCCGGACTGCAACCTTGCCTGCCATACCCTAGGAATGTGCCAGAATGTTGATCGCGCGGCCCATCGGGTCGGTCACGAAAAACCGCGTCACGCCCCAGGGCTCGTCCGTCAGCGGATAGGTGATCGGGCAGCCCATGGTGATCGCCTGCGCATAAATATCCTCGACATCCTGCACCGTGATCGACAGGTCCGGCACCGGCGTGCCGCTGCCGCCTTGCGATGCGACGCTCAGTTGCACAGGCCCCAGCGTGTCCGTGCCCAGTGTCATGATCCAGCCCTGATCCATCAGCACATTCAGCCCCAGCAGATCCTGATAAAACGCCGCAACACCCGGCACATCCCCTGCCGCGAGGTTGGCCACGATACGTATAACGCTCATATCACGCCCCGCTCAAACATATCCGCGCCACCACAGCCAAACCAGAAAACCCGCAAGCACAATCAGGATATTCAGTGCAATCGCGCCAGCCAAGTTCAGCCACCAGCCTTTGCGCAGGTCAGCCGCGCTAACACCGTCCAGATATGCAGTGAGCGCATCAAACGCATGATCAATCCGTGACGGATTGATCTGTCGCGCCAGCTTGGGATTTCCGGCCAGTTGCTGCGCCTCAAGCAGAAACGCACCCTCGCGGCGCAGTTTGCGCGGCAACCGCCGCCCGGCGCGGCGCAACGCCTGCGGCAAGCTCCGGCTTTTCACGCCCAGTTTGCGCTGCATCATCTGCTGGAGCGACTGGCTGCGCTTGGTAAATGTACGTGCGTCGATCATAGGGGCACCCTAAAGCGTTTCGGGTTGTGATGGAATCGAAATGCTGCAATCGCACTGGCCTCTGGCCGGTTATGGCAGTACCTCTTGGTGCATGCTCAGCTATACCAATTTTGATGCCGCACACCCGGCAGACACGCCGCCCCTTGTGATCGCCCATGGTCTTTACGGATCAGGCCGCAACTGGGGGGTGATCGCCAAGCGCCTGTCAGATACCCGCCGCGTGATCACGCCGGACATGCGCAACCACGGCGCCAGTCCGACCGAATCCAGCCACAGTTACCGCGACCTTGCTGGCGATCTCTCCGATTTGATCAACCACATCGAGGGGCCTGTTGACCTCTGCGGCCATTCAATGGGCGGCAAGGCGGCGATGGCGCTGGCGCTGACCCGCCCCGAATTGGTCCGCCGCCTTGTCATCGCCGACATCGCCCCGGTGACTTACGGGCACACGCAGGCAATGTTCATCGACGCGATGCGCGGCGTTGACCTGTCACAAGTCACCCGCCGCAGCGATGCCGAGGCGCAATTGGCCAAAGCGGGCGTCGAGCGCGCCTTGCAAAGCTTCTTTACCCAATCCCTTGACGTGCCCGAAAAACGCTGGCGGCTGAACCTTGATGTGCTTGAGGCGGAAATGCCGAAAATCATCGGCTGGCCGGACGATATCACCGGCGTGTTTGACGGCCCCACATTGTTTCTCTCTGGCGGCGCTTCCGACTACGTGCGCCGGGAACACCGTGACCATATCAAATCCCTGTTCCCGAAAGCCCGCTTTGCCAAACTGCCCGACGCAGGCCATTGGCTGCATGCCGAAAAGCCGCGGGAGTTCGAGGCCGCCTTGCGCGCCTTTCTGGACGCCTGATCCCTCTGGCCCGCCACAAACAACGCAGACGCGCCGATATCCCGCCGCACCAGACAGACACCCCGTTCAATTTGGCGGAAATACCACGGCGTCTGGGGCTTTGCCCCAATAATAGGACATGGTTTGGGGCAAAGCCCTAATCCACGCTTGCGCCCCGCGCCGCCATGCCTATAACGCGGCTAATTTGCATATCCTTGGGGGCCACCATGCCAAAGCGTACCGACATAAAGTCGATCATGATCATTGGTGCGGGCCCTATTGTGATCGGGCAAGCCTGCGAGTTCGATTACTCCGGCGCACAGGCCTGCAAGGCCCTGCGCGAGGAAGGCTACCGCGTCATCCTCGTCAATTCCAACCCTGCGACAATCATGACCGATCCCGGGCTGGCCGATGCCACCTACATCGAACCGATCACCCCGGAAATCGTCGCCAAGATCATCGAAAAAGAACGCCCCGACGCCCTGCTGCCCACAATGGGCGGGCAGACCGGCCTCAACACCTCGCTTGCGCTTGAGGAAATGGGCGTGCTGGCCAAATACAACGTGGAAATGATCGGTGCCAAGCGCGAAGCCATCGAAATGGCCGAAGACCGCAAACTGTTCCGCGAGGCGATGGACCGTCTGGGCATCGAAAACCCCCGTGCCACGATCTGCACCGCCCCCACCAAGGACAAGAACGCTGCCCGCGTGCATGACAAATTCGACATCGACGCGGGCCTGCAAATCGCGCTTGAGGCGCTTGAGGACATCGGCCTGCCCGCCATCATCCGCCCCGCCTTTACGATGGGCGGCACCGGCGGCGGTGTGGCCTATAACCGCGAGGACTACATCCATTTCTGCCGCTCCGGCATGGAGGCATCCCCCGTCGCGCAGATCCTGATCGACGAATCGCTGCTGGGCTGGAAGGAATTCGAGATGGAGGTGGTGCGCGACACCGCTGACAATGCGATCATTGTCTGTGCCATCGAGAACATCGATCCAATGGGTGTGCACACCGGTGACAGCATCACAGTGGCGCCTGCCCTGACGCTGA
>JBARUV010000117.1:0-1738 GCA_049645905.1 Sulfitobacter sp. | reverse complement strand
ATTTCCCACAGACGGATATTTACGTATTCCGCCGGGTCAATGCGGTAGCCGCCGATGTGGTCCGGCTGCACCACTACTGTCGTCGGGCGTGAGGCCCAGATGATGTAGTGGCTGTCCACGACAATCTCTACCGCTTCCTTGAGGATAGCATCGCGTTTCGCCGGGTCTGTTTCAGAGGGCATGGACGTAATCAGGGACTCCAAGTTTTCGTCGTGAAATTTACCCGCATTGAAAAAACCGCCCTGAAGGTAATGTGCTGCAAAGAATTTGGTCGCGTCATTCGGCGACAGGTTGGCATTGCCCAAGACAAAGCAGTTGGAGTTGTCATTTTTGATGGCTGTAATCGCTTCGACGAAGGGCGCCTCCTCGATTTCTACAGTTACGCCGATTTGGCGTGCCGCAGATTGCAGGACAGTCGCGGCAAAGCGGAATTCGGCAACAGTGTTCGGGATGACGCATTTCATCGTCGCGCCCTCCATTCCTGATGCCTTCAGATCGGCCTTTGCTCCCTCCAGATCGGTCGTGATCTCGGACATATCCGCCTCGGGCGATCCTGGGAACCAAGCCGGTACAGGGCCTCGTGGGACGACACCAAGGTTCTGGTTGAATTCCAGCATCGCATTGTAGTCAAACGCCTTCACCAACGCCGCGCGAAAGTCCAGGTTATCGGTCGGTGCAAGTTCGGTGTTCAGATAGATCGCAGGCCAGGCCCACAGATTATTGCCTTCAACCTTGGTAAACCCGTCCCGTTCGACAATCCTCAGTGCATCATCAAGCGGGATGAAGTTGGCCATATCATAGGTGCCGCCTTCCACACCTTGCGCGCGGTTTTGGCTGTCTGCCACCGATCGCACCAGAACCCGGTCAAAAGCGCCATCGGGAAAGCTGCCCCACCATGACGTATTGCGCGCAAGTTCCACCTGCGTGCCCCGTGTCCAGGCAACAAAACTGTAAGGACCGGTGCCATTGGCATTTTCGTTGAACCAGTCCTCGTCATGATTGACGATGTCCTCGTCTGAAGCGATCTCAATGCGCGCCAGGTTCCCTGCAAGATACACATCCGGGCTTTTGGTGGTGATGGCCAACGTGTACGGGTCAACAGCGTCGACAGTTTCAATGCTGTTGATCAAATAGGATTGCCCGCGCTTCAGTGTCAGAATTCGGTCCAGCGATGCCTTCGCATCGGCGGAATCAAACGGTGTGCCGTCGTGAAAGCTTACCCCTTCGCGCAGCTTGAAAGTCCAGGTACTACCGTTGCGCGTCCATTCTGTCGCAAGCGCAGGCAATAGCTTCGAGGTGTCATCAAGATCAAAGTCAACCAACCGGTCGAACACGTTTCGAGTAATGGTAAATTCCCAGTTCGCGTTGGCCTTGGCCGGGTCGATGGTGCTTGGTTCACTTGTGTCCGCGTAAACGAAGGTGGACTGCGCCAAGGTTGGGCCTGCCAGAACAGCGCCAAGCAATGTCGAACAAAGCAGATTGTTCCAACTTTTCATTTTCATTCTCCCTAAGTTATCCGGACCAGTCCGGGTAGATTGTGGTTGATATCCCCCTAAAGAGATGCAAATCGTTTCAAGACGTTACGGGTAATCGTCATCGTGAAGGGATCGCGGCGGGTCAGCCCCATGATCCATTCACAGCTACCGCCGGTCACAACCTCGCCTTTGCCAAGCGGCATCGAAACGACCATGCCCGAGCCATGCTGGTAACGCTTGCGCGCTTCAGCTTCCTCTTCGGG
>JBARUV010000116.1:0-6682 GCA_049645905.1 Sulfitobacter sp. | reverse complement strand
GCGCTGCCACATGGCACTGCCGATGTGTCGCGAAACGGACCCCGAGTTGCGGCTGGTGAACTCAACGCACACGGCTTGTTTGCGGGCTGAAGAAGTGGCCGGACAGGGCAGGGTGACAGCATGACTGATTTGACCACACCTGTGTTGGATGTGCGCAATTTGTCCAAAGACTTCCCCATCGGCTCCAACCTGCTGGGCACCAAACCAGCGCAAATTTTGCGTGCGGTCAGTGATGTGAGTTTCAGTGTTGCGGCGGGGGAAACCTTTGGACTGGTGGGTGAAAGCGGGTGCGGAAAATCTACGCTGGGGCGCTGCATATTGCGACTGCTGGAACCCACCAGTGGCACGGTTTTTCTGGCGGGTCGCGACATTACCAAATGCACGGCGGCCGAGATGCGGCCTATGCGGCGTGATCTACAGATTGTGTTTCAAGACCCGATGTCATCGTTACACCCCAGCATGACCATTGCACGTATTCTGTCCGAAGGATTGCGGCTGGTGGGTCTGGAAAAAAAAGCCGAGAGGGCGCGGATCACGGAATTGCTTGAACTAGTGCAACTTCCGCAAGACGTTGCTGTGCGGTATCCGCATGAACTTTCCGGCGGGCAGCGCCAGCGTGTCGGCATTGCGCGGGCGATTTCTGTGAACCCCAAAGTTGTTGTGCTGGATGAACCGGTGTCCGCATTGGATGTATCTATTCAAGCGGGTGTTCTGAACTTGCTGCGTGACTTGCAGAACCGGTTGAACATCGCCTTTGTCTTCATCGCCCATGACCTAAGCGTGGTGCGCTATGTCTCGCACCGGATCGGGGTGATGTATCTGGGCCAGATCATCGAAGTCGGTCCCGCGGAGGCGCTTTTTAAAAACCCCCAGCACCCCTATACCCAAGCATTGCTATCCGCGATCCCGCTGGCCGATCCGCGCCGCGAACGCAGCCGCACGCGCACCATTCTGGCAGGCGATTTGCCCAATCCACTGGACCCACCATCGGGGTGCCGTTTCAGGACTCGGTGCGCGCGCGTGCAACCACAATGTGCGACAGAAGCCCCCGCCTTGACTGACACAGGTCCGGGCCATTCGGTTGCCTGCCATTTTCCGGGTCCCAACCCGACAGAGATATCCCTAAAAAACGGAGCACTCTCATGAACTCGCCTTTTGTTCAAAGCAATGTGTCGCGCGACCATTCCCTGCGTGAACGCGCCGCAAGTGTTATTCCAGGGGGCATGTGGGGCCACCAGCAAGCAGGCGCTTTGCCGAGCGGATACCCGCAGTTTTTTGCAAGCGGAAAAGGTGCACGCGTCACGGACGTGGACGGGCGCGAATACATGGATTTTATGTGCGCATGGGGACCTATCATTCTGGGTCACCAGCATGTAGCGGTCGAACAAGCCGCTAACGCGCAAGCCGTCAAGGGCATCTGTCTGGACGGGCCAACAGAACACGCTGTTGAACTGGCCGAACGTCTGGTGGCCACGGTCGCACATGCCGATTGGGCGCAGTTTCAAAAGAACGGATCGGACGCCATGACCACCTGCGTCACGGTTGCACGTGCGCACACCGGAAGGCGCAAGGTGCTGGTTGCCAAAGGTGCTTATCACGGTGCCGTGCCATGGTGTTCGCCCTCGCTGGTAGGAGTAACATCCGAGGACCGTGCGCATTTGCTGCACTTCACCTATAACGATGTGGAGAGCCTGAACGCAGCTGTGGCCGAGGCTGGCAATGATCTGGCCGCAATCGTGGTATCGGCCTTTCGCCATGATCTGGCGGTGCCACAGGAACTACCAACAGCTGACTTTGCTAGAGCTGTGCGCGGCGCGTGTGATCAGGCGGGCGGGGTGATGATTCTGGACGATGTCCGTGCGGGATTCCGGCTGCACATGGGCGGCTCGTGGGAAGGTTTGGGCGTACGCCCCGACATGACTGCGTTTTCCAAGGCGATTGCAAATGGCCATGCGCTGTCTGCGATCACAGGGTCAGAGCATTTGCGCGACGCAACCAAATCGGTCTTTGTCACAGGGTCATTCTGGTACGCGGGGCCACAGATGGCCGCCGCAGTTGCCACCATCGACGAATTAACCCGCATTGACGGACCTGCGTTGATGGAACGGGCAGGACGGCGTTTGCGCGATGGCTTGCATGAACAGGCGACGCGCCACGGTTTTGAACTGCGCCAGACGGGGCCTTGCGTGATGCCGTTGGTGCAATTCGTGGGCGATGACAAGACGACGTCATTAGGCGATGCGTTCTGCGGCGAAGCCTTGCGACGTGGCGTTTACCTGCACCACAAGCACAACATGTTCCTCAGCACAGCGCACACCGACGCGGAAATAGACCGCGCGCTGGATGCAACCGACAGCGCCTTTGCCTCGCTTGCCAAAACCCGACCCTTGGAAAAAGGAGAAGTCACATGAACATCGCTGAAAAAAACGTCAGCCTTTCCGTGTTGGAGGGCCGTGCGAAATTCATCCGGACCGAAACCGTGCGCCTGTCGCGCATCGCGGGGGCAGGGCATTACTCGTCCACTTTTTCCTGCGCCGAATTGCTAGCTTCGCTTTATTATGAGCAGATGCGGATCGAACCTGCGCAACCCGATTGGGAAGACCGCGACCGCTTTGTGATGTCCAAGGGGCACGCCGCAATCGGGCTCTATCCGGTGCTGGCTGATCTGGGATATTTCGATGCCTCTGAGCTGAATACCTACACCCGCCTCGGGTCAAACTACGGGGATCACCCGGACATGAAAAAGGTCCGTGGTCTTGATTTCTCATCCGGCTCCTTGGGCCATGGATTGTCGGTTGGTGTCGGGCTGGCACTGGCGGGACGCATGACCAAACGCGATTATCGCAGCTATGTTTTATTGGGGGATGGTGAACTCAGCGAAGGACAGATTTGGGAGGCGGCAAATTCCGCTGGTCATTTCGGGCTGCAGAACCTTGTGGCCATTGTGGATCGCAACGGATTGTCGATTGACGGGCATACAGAGGACGTGATGAGCGTCGAGCCGTTGGGGGACCGTTTCGCCGCCTTTGGCTGGGACGTGCAGCGGATCGACGGACATGATCTGCCCGCCATCCGCGCCGCGTTTGACAATCTCAAACGTGGCGACCACGGCAAGCCCCAGGTGATCATCGCGGATACGATCAAAGGGCGTGGCGTAGCGCGTATGGAAATGTCGCTGGACTGGCACGTCGGCAATCTGGTGGGCGACGATTATGATGATGTGATGGCTGAACTAGAGGCCGGATTAAAACCCTATGAGCCGGAGGCCCTGTGATGACTAAGGATATGCAAGACGAGAGCGAGATTTTTCGCGGGACGACAACAGGTACAACCAAGCTGCGCGATGCTAAATCGGTTCGTGGTACACCCAAGGCTGGCATGCCGGCCTTCGTACTGGGCGAGGAATTGGCAGATATTGCCGATAGCGATCCGCGCATTGTGGTTGCAACCGCTGATCTGGCCTCGGCCAATCGCACCAACGATTTTCGCGACCGCCATCCGGACCGCTTTGTAAATTTCTCCATTGCCGAAAAGAACATGATCACTGCCGCTGCGGGCATGGCGTCAACGGGGCTGATCCCCTATGTTGCGACATTCGCCAGCTTCGCGGCGATTTTGGGTGCCGAAGCGATCCGAACTGATTGTGCCTATCCAAAGATGAAGGTGCGCATCGTTGGCCATCACTCCGGTATGTCGATGGGGTTCTACGGCAGTTCGCATCATGCGCTTGAGGACCTAGGGATGCTGCGCTGTATGGCCGATCTAACGGTTGTCTGCGCAACGGATGCCAACCATCTGCGGGGCATTCTGCGTGCTTCGGTGGATCATCCGCTGGCCATGTACATACGGCTGGGACGCGGGCGCGATCCGGTTGTGTATAATGATGTTCCAAAGATAGAATTCGGGCGTGCTTTGCGTGTTCGCGAAGGCACTGACCTAACGATAATCACCTGTGGATCACAGGTGCGTGCATCGCTGGACGCGGCTGAAACGCTGGCTGGCGAAGGAATTTCGGTGCGCGTGGTGGATATGTTCACGCTTGATCAGATGGACCGCGCAGAGATCAAAGCAGCGGCAATGGAAACCGACGCGATCCTTGCAGTTGAGGAGCACAACATCACGGGCGGATTGGGGACAGCGGTTGGCGAGGTTCTTCTCGATTTACCACGCAAAAAATTTCTCAAACACGGCGTGCCAGACAACTACGTCGAAGTTGGACCACCTGCGGCACTCTATGTCAAATACAGGCTCGACGCCGATGGTGTTGCTGCGGTCGCAAGAGAATTTGCCAAAGCGTAAATGGTCTTTGTAAAGTCGGATGGAAAACCTGACGCGCTGGTTTTTTTGCAAGTCGGATTGGGTTTCGTAGATCTGATATCAGAGGGTGCACTATCATCTGTAAATAACATAAGATTGACTATAGGTAACTACTATTGTAGCCGCAAAGCTAAAATGTCACCCACAAGCAATTCAGGAATGTCACTCTGCCCTCAAAAAGCAATGAGGGTGAGCGGACATGGGATGGGTGATAATGAGCGAACGCGAGTTGAACCGCGTGGAGGTTTTGGCGCAGGTCGATGATGGTCGTCTGACCGTTGATAGTGCGGCGAACATCTTGGACCTGACGCGTAGGCAAATCTTCCGGTTGTTGACGCGATACCGCCAGGATGGGGCATCGGCGATCCGACACAAGTCGCGCGGCAAACCTCCGAACAATCGCATCCATCATGCCAAGCGTGACTACGCTCTGAGCTTGATCAAGGAGAGTTACGCGGACTTTGGACCGACACTGGCGGCTGAGATGCTGGCCGAACACCACGGCTTCAAGGTCTCACGTGAGACGGTGCGCAAATGGATGCAGGAAGACGGGATTTGGTTATCGCGCAAACAACGCCGGACATTCCACCAGCCGCGCTTGCGTCGGGAATGCTTCGGCGAGTTGATCCAGATTGATGGGTCAGATCACCGATGGTTCGAGGATCGCGGCGATCCCTGCACCCTGCTCGTCTTCATCGACGATGCGACCAGTACGTTGATGGAGCTGCGGTTCGTGACGTCCGAGAGCACCTTCAGCTACTTCGAGGCACTGGAAAGCTATCTGCTCAAACACGGTCGCCCTGTTGCGTTCTACAGCGACAAACATACCGTCTTCCGCGTTCCAAAGCCCAACGAACACATGACAGGGATGACGCAATTCGGTCGCGCTCTGGCTGAGTTGAACATCGAGATTATCTGCGCCAATTCTTCCCAAGCCAAAGGCCGTGTCGAACGCGCGAACCGGACGCTGCAAGATCGGCTAGTGAAGGAACTGCGCATTGCAGGCATCTCGAACATGGAAGACGGCAACGCATTTCTCGCGGGCTTTGTCGAACGCTACAACGCCAAGTTTGCAAAGGCCCCCGCTAAGCCAGACAATCTGCATCGCGCCCTGAACATCGAGCCGGATCGCCTCTCGGAGGTCTTCTGCCTGCGCGACAAGCGCTATGTCACCAAGGATTTGACGCTGAAGTACGACCGCAAGCGCATCCGGTTGGAGGTTAACGAGGTAACGCGTGGCTTGGTCGGCAAATACGTGGACGTGTACGAGATGCCAGATGGGCGCATTCAGGTGCGCGCCAAAGGCGTCGCCCTGCCCTGCAGCATCTTCGATCCGCACCAACAGCGCGTGACCCACGCTGCGATCACCGAGAACAAGCACCTGAGCGCTGTGCTGGCGCACATCAAAGAGGAGCAGGAGAAGGCCGCGCCGCCGCCAAAAATCAAACCTGTCAGCGCGAAGAACGGTTACAAGAAGACCGGACGCCGCCCGCCTGGTCGACCTTCAAAGATGGAAGCGTATTATGAACGAAGGCGGGCTGAAAGAGCATCTCAATCTTAGTTGGCGACGGTTTCGCCACGGCTCCAATGACGGACTGAGATGTCGCTCAGCTGGGTCACCAGGTCAGACTCAACCGTTACCTTGCGAAAATGAACTGAAGTACGAGGTGGACCAGGCATGCGTATGCCAAAGGTTACTTCTGCGAGGGTCTCTCGATCCGTATCAGCCCAAATACAACTACGGTCATTGCAAGTTGCACCATCGACCTCCAAAATCATGAGCGCTTGCTCGATGCCCATCCCCTGCACCATCATGAACGCAGCTTCTCTAACCTGCCCATCATAGCTGTCATCGGTTTCGGGGTTTGCCAGCATGTAATTTAACGTGTTCCGTTCGATTATCGCACGGTGATTGCTTTCCAAACCCGAGCCATAGAACCGACCAGTATCGGCACAGCCAGTCAATGAGAGCAAACAAGCTAAAGCTAACGGTGGAACATTACTCAAAGCAGATGAACTCCAAATACGTGCAGACTGGCGAAACGGCTGTCACATAAAATCACCCGCTTCGACAAACCACCATAGTCCCAGCAAGGCTTTTCAGCCCTGCGATATTTGAGGTCTCCGGGCTGCTAAGCCTTGCTGCCACCGCACCTCGTAGTGACACTTCTGCTTTGCAGACCCAGTGACATTTCTACTTGGTTGCAACACCAGATCGCGAATGGGCACATTCCATTTTGGATTGCATCACTAGATAAATTTCTGATGCAGATCAGGAGGATGTGATGAGACGACCCTACCGCAAAATGAACCTGGATGAACGTAGAATCTTGGCGACGATGCTTCAGGCGAAAGCGACGAAGAT
>JBARUV010000115.1:0-7825 GCA_049645905.1 Sulfitobacter sp. | reverse complement strand
CAACCGCGACCTGCCGCTGATACAGGGCATTGTGATCCTGTTTGCGCTGCTGTTCACGCTGGTCAATCTGGCCGTTGATATGCTGTATGTCGTCCTGAACCCCCGTTTGCGCCATGCGTGATGCGCGCAGCGAAGCAAGGCGGCCTCTGGGGTTGCGTTTGTGGCTTTCCGGTGGCTGGTTAAGCCTGCTGGCGCTGGCGGCGGTCTGTGCGCCAATCATCGCGCCGCATGACCCTTTGGCACAGGACTTGTTTCTGGGTCGATTGCCACCATTCTGGGAAAGCGGCGCCGAACCCGGTTACTGGCTCGGCACGGACTCTCTGGGGCGCGATGTCTTGTCCCGCATACTCTATGGAACGCGTTTGGCCCTGATTGTCGCTTTGATCGCCGGGACGGTGACGTGCCTGATCGGCGCGTCTCTGGGTCTGGTTGCGGGGTATTATCGCGGCTGGCCGGACCGGATCATTAGCCGCTTTGTGGACATCTGGATGGCCTTTCCGCCGGTGCTTTTTGCGATCTTGCTGATTGCGGTCCTTGGCCCCGGCCTGTTCTCGATCATCGTCGCCATCGTGGTCATTGACTGGACCCGTTTTGCCCGTGTCATCCGTGCCGAAGCGATGGGACAGGGCGCGATGGATTATGTCGCCTCTGCGCAGGTCGCCGGACGCACGCGGTTTGGCACGATGCTGACCGAAATCCTGCCAAATGTCCTCCCCACTATCATCGCGCTGCTGACGCTGGAAATGGGCATCGCCGTTATCGTCGAAGCGATCCTGTCTTTTGTGAACCTGTCCATTTCCACCGATTCCCCCACCTGGGGCGGCATGATCGCCGAAGGGCGCACATCGGTGCATCAGGCTTGGTGGGTATTGGTGTTTCCGCTGATCACGCTCTTCCTGACGGTCCTCAGCTTTTCACAATTGGGCGAAGGGCTAAAAGACCGCTTTGATCCGGTGCTGAGATGAGCGCCTTTCTGTCGATCCGCAATCTTGATGTGCGCCTGAAAGGCGGCGGGCCGATCCTGCGGCGGGTATCCCTAAATGTAAGTGCTGCGCAGGTACACGGGCTGGTTGGTGAATCCGGCGCGGGGAAATCCATGATCGGCAAGGCTGTGCTGGGCACCCTGCCCCGCGCGCTTGAGGTGACGGGCGGGGAAATCTGGCTTGATGGGGTGAACCTTGAAACGCTGTCGCCCTCCGTGCGGCGCAAGCGCATCGGGGCCACGGCCGCATTGATCCCCCAGGATCCGCTGACCGCACTGAACCCTTTCAAACGCATCGGGCCACAGATCACGCGGCGGCTGGTAGATATTCTGGGCTGGTCAAAGTCTGACGCGCAGGCGCGCGCGCTGGAGCTGTTGGCGGAGGTCCATATCCCGGATCCTGTGCGTGTCATGCGGGCGTATCCGCACGAACTGTCGGGCGGCATGCGGCAGCGCATCCTGATCGCCTCCGCCTTTGCAGCAGAGCCGAAGCTGATCATCGCAGACGAACCCACAACCGCGCTGGACGTAACTGTCCAAAAACAGATATTGCGTCTGATAAAGGATATGCAAGCGCGCCACGGAACCGCCCTGTTATTTGTCACCCACGACCTTGGGGTTGTGTCCAAAGTCTGCGACAGCCTGTCTGTTCTCTATGCCGGTAAGGTGGTGGAAGATGCACGCATGCGCCGGTTCTTTATGTCCCCGATCCACCCGTATTCTGTTGCCCTTTTGGCCGCAACACCGACATACACAAACCCCACAGACAGCCTGCAACCGGTGCCGCAGCACGTGATTGATGCTGTCGAAACTGAAGTGGCCCAGCATGATGTCAGGACAGGCGGATGATGTACCAAATCACCGATCTGCACCTGTCGCTACCTGACATGACGCGCAAACCCATCATCGGCGCGGCCCCGCGTATTGATATCCTCAAGGGGCTAAGCTTTGACGTGCCAAAAGGCGCTGTGTTGGGGATTGTTGGCGGTTCCGGCTCAGGCAAATCGACGTTGGGGCGTGCGATGTTGCGGCTGCTGGAACCGACAGCGGGGCGTGTCCTGTTTGACGGCGCTGACATCACCCACATGTCCGAAGACGTGTTGCGCCCCTTGCGCCATAGGTTTCAGATGATTTTTCAGGATCCGATGTCATCGCTCAATCCGCGCAGGCGTGTGGGCGGGATCATCGCGGGGCCGCTCAAGTTGCATGGCATGGAGGTGTCCGGAAAAGTAGAGGAAGCGTTGGATATGGTCGGCCTGCCACGCAGTTTTGCGCGGCGCTATCCGCATGAATTGTCGGGTGGCCAGCGGCAGCGTGTCGGCATCGCGCGTGCTATTGCCTTGCGACCTGATTTCATTCTGGCGGACGAGATTGTTTCAGGTCTTGATGTATCTTCCCAAGCGCAGGTCTTGAATCTGCTGGAAGATCTTGTGCGGGACCTCGGTCTGACGCTTGCCTTTATCAGCCATGATCTGTCGGTGATCCGGCGTCTGTGCAGCCGGATCATCGTCTTGCATGAGGGGAGAATCGTTGAAGAAGCGGACACCGGCGCGCTGTTTTCTGATCCTCAAGCTGCATACACCCGCGAATTATTGCAGGCGATACCGCTGCCGGATCCCGATCAGCCCTGGGGCTGAGTTGCCCATGGGCATTTGGTGATTAACAGCATGATTTCAATGTGTTGCCCAAAATCTGGTCACCGCCCTTTGAGCAGTGACGATATTGGCATTATTGGCCAAAGTCAGATCAGCTGTGATCCTGCATCCAAGTTAATCCATTGATATGGATCAATTTTCTAAATATTGCCCAAGGGCAACTCAACCCTTTCGCGCCTTGAGATAATTTTCAAACGCCATCCGCAGCGAAGTATCCGACAGGTCAGCGTCAAAAGCCATCTCGACACGGTTGCCGCGTTTCCTGACCATTATGCCCCGCTCCCCTTTTGATCGCTGGAAAAGCGTTCCTGTCGCCGTTTTGCCAACTTTCGGAGCAGGTTTTGCCGCTGCCAACAGACGCTTGATAACTTCTGCCGCTTCAACATACCCGCCCTGCCCCTTGGCTGCGCGTGACTGGGTCTTGGCAAGAAATGCCGCCTCGTCCAAAACCGCTTTTGCCTGTTCCGGATTGCTCAACAACGGCTTCAACGCGCGGGCATGACGTTCGCGGATATCACGCTTGCTGGCAAAGGCTGCGAGGATCGCATCAGGCATCTTGGCCAACACCAGATAGCGCGAGAGCCACGGTGGGCTGACCTCCAGCCGTTCTGCCATCTGCTTTTGCTGGCCACCGTAATAAAGCCGGATCGCCTCCGCGTAATCCACCGCACGTTCGTAGTCAGAGATGTCTTCGCGGTCACGGTTTTCGATATCGGCAAGGCGAAACGCTTCTTCATCGGTCAGGTCGCGTACCTCGACCAGATAGCGGAACTGCGGATAGGTATTGGCCCGCAGCCAGCTGACCGCAAAGTGACGGCGCGCGCCGCAGATCACTTCGTATTCGTGCTCTTCGCCGTTCAGACGCCGTACAATGGCCGGAAATTCCTGCTGGCCTTGTGCCTTGAGGCCATCAATCAGATCGCGGCAGTTTTCTTCCGTCAGCAGGGCGTAATCGCGGTTATGACGTGCCCACATCCGGCACCGCGCCGGATCAATCAGATGCAGGGTCTTTTCCTGCACCTCGCCTGACATCCGCTCCCCGATTGTGGTCGAGCGTTTGAGGAAGCGCGCACCGCTGCGTTCGGTTTGGGGGGCAGGGCCATCCAGCCCGCTCAGCACATCGTCAAAGATGGCATCATGTTTCTTGCTCATAGCAGTCCTTCCTTGCGCAGTGCGCTATAGTGACTTGGCCAGGTCTTGCGGATCAGCAATTCAATCTCGTTGTTCACTGCATCCAGATAGGCGCGGCACCGTTTGTGTGTTTCGGTGCGGGTGCCAGGGCCGGTCATTTCGTAGACCGTCGACAGGTTGGCGGCGGCGTTATCAATTTCTGCGGAATCTTTCAGTACGGCCGTCATCATATCCATTGGAAATACGGCATCCATCATCCTCTTGATTGCCTGATGCGCTGATTTCGCATCGTTCATCTTGGTCGCAAGGATTTTAACAAAAGAATAATCACGCGCACCGCCAGCCCGCGCAAGTTCTTCAAGCGTGGCACCCATCATCTTGAGGAAATGCGCGGTAGAGCCGAAATCGATGTTATTCGGGGGTGCCGGAATGACCAGCGCATTGGCCGCGCGCAAGACGGACAGCGATAACATTCCAAGGGCCGGGGGGGGATCCAGCAGGATCACATCAAAATTGTCCTTGATGCTTTCAATCCCGTTGCGCAGACGGTCCAGCACAAAGCTGCTGTCACGCGCCATACGGGCGGCAAATTCGTATTCCGCGTCATAAAGCCCCAGATTTGCGGGGATCAGCGCAATGCCCGGCCAATAGGTCGCACGCAGTGCGTAGTGCAGGGTCGCAGGGCCACCGTGCCGGAAAAATGGATAGAGGGTATCGTCGTCCTCGTCCACGTCCACATCGGGGTTCAGGCCGAACATCGAAGTGGTCGAGGCCTGACTGTCGCAGTCGATCACGCAGACGCGGTAGCCCTTGAGCGCCAGGTGTTGCGCGAAATGGCAGACCATCGTGGATTTACCGACGCCGCCTTTGAAATTCTGGATCGCCAGAACCATCGCAGGATCGCCAGAAGCGCGGTGGGGCAGGGTGCCAAAAACGCCGCGCATGGTGTTTACCTGCGCCAGCGAATAACCACTGCGCCGCCCTGTGTCGGGATCTTTTTCAGGGGCTGGCAGACGTCCGTCCGCTTCCGCGTCGCGGATCAGTTTATCACTGCGACCCACCATCTCGGCGGCCTTTCGGACATTGAATCGAAGGTCGAGCGTTTTCGAGGTTCCCGGAGCAAACACGCGTTCACGCAACCGTTCGATCACGGTGGATGCACGATCAGAAAGGTTGGCAAGTTCGGTAAGGGAAACGGGTGGTAAGACGGGCTGCTGCATCGGTGGCCTCATGTTATTGTTTGGACGAATCATGAAGCATGGAAGCAGGCCGCTCAAGTGTGAAGTTTCCGACATTGCCATGAAAAAGTCGGAAATTGCAGAATTGAGTGCGTGGCGCCGGAAATCCGAGGTCGCCTCGGGGCATCTTGCGCAATCTTGGGCCTTTGGCACCCATTTTGTAAGTCTAAACTTGTGCTGCGTAAATGCGGGCGGATTGGAGGTGTTCGAAATCATAAAACCAAAATCAAAAAACACCTCTTGGTTCTGGATTCTAAGTGTTCAGTGTTCAAGGCAACAATACTGCTTATTTGTAAGGCCCGAACGGCTCTAACACTTACTTAATGGGGTCAAACGGCTTACCTTCGGGGACCTGTCGGCCTACAAACCGGGGCGGCTACCCTTACTGATCGGGCAGGGTCTAAGGCTTACTTTTCGGGTGGCTCCTCAGGGCGGCTTCAGGCGTGCTAATATATCCCTGCAGAACAGGGGTTTGCGAATCGGGCGGACGAAAACCGGAGTGTACTAGCCTTACAAATGGGGTGGTAGACGGGGAGGACGCCTCATGATAGCTTACACCGATAAAATAACAAAAGTAAGTTTTGCACGTAAGGCAGGATATGAGCAAAGCCTATCGCACGGTCGAGGCGCGGCCAAATGCGCAGACGCTGGTCAAACCCGGCGAGTTGGTGGACCTTGTCGAGGTCACGCCCCTTACGCTTGCGGACCGGCGCATCTACAATCAACTGCTGGAGAACGCATGGGATGCGATTGAAAAGCCAGTCACCCATGTGATTGCCAAATCCGACCTGCGCGGTTCACACAATTCCAATGACAGGGTAGGGGCCTCGATCGAGCGCCTGATGGCCTCCATCGTCAAGGTCAGCGTGATGCGGGATGGGGAGCCAGCGATTGAACGGGTGCAATTACTGGGCGGCAACGTTGAAACTGCAAGACGCGACGGATTACTGGAGTATGAAATTCCGCAACGATTGAGGCGGATCATCAAGGACTCGACAGTTTTTGCGCGGCTGCAACGCGAGGTGATGTTTGCGCTGTCCTCCAAATATGCGCTGACTCTCTACGAGATGGTGCAGAAACGCGGAAACTTGCGGTGGCGTTCATCCGAGAAATTTTCGCTGGATGACATGCGGGGCGTGTTGGGCGTACCCAAAGGCAAACTGACGTCGTGGTCCAATCTAAAGCTGCGTGCGATTGATCCCGCAGTTGAAGAGGTTTCGGCCCTGTCCGATTTCGTGGTGGAGGTTTCACCGATCAAGACGGGGCGCAGAGTGACCCATGTCGAGCTGCGCTGGTGGCGCAAGGATGCGGGCGGTGAGGCCAAGGTGGAGCGGGAATTGCAATTCGCCTCTGTCGGGCGCAAGGAACGCACCAAACCGACCAAACCGCGGCCAGAGTGGCTTGAGGCAAAGGGGGCGGCGCTGCGTTCGGAGACCTATGAAACAGCCAAACTGCGCTTTCCCGGATATGACATCTATTTTGTCGAAGGGCAGTGGCGGGCATGGGCCGGAGGCAAACCTGCCGCGCGTGATCCTGATAAGGCCTATCTGGCCTTCTTTAAGACCTATGCCGAGAATAACCCCATTTAGAGACTGATATGAGCGACGATCCAGCCTATTTCCTCTACCATTCCATCGGCCAATACCCCGGCAAAGCAGCGGATATGGCGACGGCGTTTGCGACGTTTTCGGATGTCTGGGGTGCGATGGACGATGAACAATGGCCAAAGGTGCTGGAAGAACGCGCCGTATTTCTGGACCTGTGGCGCGCATTGATCGATGCACCGGACGGGACGCTGACCAGTGCGGAGAATGTCACAACGGCGATGTTTTCCATCCTTGGCGGCCTGCCTGTTGAACGGCTGCGCGGCAAACGCGTGCTGGTCGCGGCGGATTGTTTTCCTTCATTGCATTTTCTGCTCAACGGTATGGCAGACCGGTTGGGCTATACGCTTGAAACCGTTCCCATCAGGCAGGGTGATTTCTGGGTGCGCGACGAGGATATGATCAGTACGTGGGGCCCGGATGTGGGGCTGGCGCTGTTGACGTTCGTGACCTCGACGTCCTCGCACCGGCCTGATCTGAAAACGCTGATTGCCCATGGGCAATCGATGGGCTCGCTTGTGGGTGTCGACCTGACACAGGGGGTCGGGATCATCCCGTTTTCACTGGATGACTTTCCCGCAGATTTTGTGGTGTCGACAACGCTCAAGTGGCTCTGCGGCACGCCCGGTGCAGGCATCATCCAGATGCGGGACGACCTGATAAAAGACGTGAAACCGGAACTGCGCGGCTGGTTTTCCCAACCCAATCCGTTTTCATGGGATCTGGACGCGTTTGAATATGCCCCAGACGCGCGCCGGTTTGAGCACGGGACGCCGTCCGTGCTGGCTTGTGTCGGGTCAGTGCCGGCGTTGAGATGGCATGCCGGCCAATCCTGTCTTTCAGATCATAACAGTGCGCTTACCGCTCGGGTGATCGAAAATGCAAACGAGGCTGGCCTGACGCTTGCGACCCCCTTGGCAAAGCATCAACGCGGCGGCTCGGTGATGATGCAATTGCCGGAGACAAGTGATCCGGTGGCGGTTGTCAACGGCCTGCGGGATCGCCGTGTCCACGTCGACGCCCGCGGACGGATCTTGCGGGTGTCACCGGGGGCAGTGACCAAAGCGTGTCATGTAGACCGGTTGTTCGCGGGGCTGCGCGCTTTGCTCTGAGGGATCAGAGGCTGTTAAAGAACCGCTGCATGCGGGTCATCGCCTCTTGCAGCACGTCGGGTTCTGCACAGCCAAAGCAGACCCGCAGATGACCTTCACCAGC
>JBARUV010000114.1:0-9077 GCA_049645905.1 Sulfitobacter sp. | reverse complement strand
GTTATATCCTCTGGCCCGATGCGATCATGGCCCGATTTGGGGAGATAAGCGGTTCAAATCCGTTCTTCTTTCTAGCCACGTGGGCGCCCGCCATCGCCGCCTTTGCGGTTGTTCTCTTCTCCGGCGGGCTCGCAGGCCTCAAAGCCTTTCTGTCGAGGCTTCTTCTCTGGCGATGCCCGGCGTTTTGGTGGGCCTTCTTCCTCATCGTGATCCCGCTTGTCTTCATGGCCGGTTCCCTGATCAATCTGCGAGAACCTTCACCACGCTTCGTAACCAGACATTGGCCATAGGGAAGCGGATCGAAGAGGCCGAAAGGCGTCAACGCTGGTTCGAAGCCCTGAACTATCCGGACAGAAAACAGCTCGAGCTTGCGCTTGCGGGCGATCCGGCACGAGAATTTGTTTTCAATGTAGACACGGCGCACATTCCGCTGGTCAAACAGTATGGCGGCCGAACGTTCGAGGCTGTTGTTGGCCATTGTGGTCGAGGTGGCAGGGGCGATCCGCCAGGGCCAGTCTTTGCATTTGAAGGTACACAACCCAGGGAACTAAAGGCGGTGGAGGCTCTGGCACTCAAGAGGCAGGGCTACATTGACCAAGGCGAAATCACTGTCATTTCGGATGGTGCGGAATGCCTGAAACGCTTGGCCGGCATGCTTCCACAACCGGTGACCCACATCCTCGACTGGTTCCACATTTCAATGAAGGTTCAGCCAATTGCTCAGTTGGCAGCAACAGTCCCGACGCACATGTCGAGCTTCGAGGGCCGTATCGAACGAATAAGGTGGCGTTTGTGGAATGGGCAAGCGGGTCGAGCGCTGTCCTTGATCGCAAATGTTCGGCGGGACTTGTCTCGGGAAACGGTGCCGAGCATTTGGGCGCGCCGCGCGGACAAATTACTCGAAACCCTGCAAGGCTACATAAGACGGAACAAGGGATCGGTCGTCAATTATGCCGAGCGGTACCGTGATGGGAAGCGCGTTTCGACCGCACCGGCCGAAGCGAGCGTCAACAGGCTCGTCGCCAGACGATTTGTGAAAAAGCAACAAATGCGCTGGTCACGTACCGGAGCACACTACCTGCTGAAAGTTCGGGCATCAGTGCTGAACGGAGACCTGTCCGAACGAACGAAATATGAGGCGCCGAAGCAGCCTATTCCGGGCAAAATTGCGAGCTTCATCAGCCCTACGCCACCCTTGCTAAGGGCGGCATAACCCCACGGTTTTGAACGATCCCTGACATATGGGGTCTAGGGATGGCGAGAGATCGATCCGAGCCGGAGCTGGACCGTGAACTGGCCGACCTGGCGCCTGAGCTGCGCTGGCGCGAATGGATGCGCTGGATCGAGGCGGTGCTGTTTGCATCTGCGTTGCCGGTGCGGCGCGAAGACTTGGCCCGCATTGTGGGGCAGGGGGCTTCGGTCGAACTGCTGATTGAGGATTTGTCTGCCGAGTTGGCGGAGCGCCCTTATGACCTCGCCCTGGTCGCTGGCAGCTGGATGCTGCGCACCCGGCTCGCCTATGCAGCAGCGATCCGCGCCGCAGCTGAGGTGGGGCAACAGGATTTCGATCTACGGGAGTTCGATGTCGCTGTGCTGGTGGGGATTGCCTATCACCAGCCGATCACGCGCGACGGTCTGAAAGACATCTTCGGCAAAGACATCAGCCGTGACCTGATCGGTCGATTGCACGCGCGGGGATTGATCGCCACCGGCCCCCGAAGCCCCCGCCGCGGGGCACCCTATACCTTTGTGACCACCGAACAGTTCCTTGTGGCGTTTGATTTGGAAAGCCTGCGCGACTTGCCTGACCGGGAGCAACTGGATGATGCGGGGCTGACAGAGTGATAACGGCACCTTCCGATAATGAGCAAATGACGGAACACCTAATGATCAAATGGCGGGATGCCTAATAGACAAATGATGGCACTTCTATTACACAGACCGCAGACAGTCTTTCAGCAGGGCTGCCACACACTGAGTTAAGGAAATGGCAGGTTATGACTGAGACAGAGGAATACCTACCGAGACACCTTGTTGTGGAACTGGAAGAAGCCATAGCGTCAGCGCGCGTGGTGAACCTCATTGGACCTAGACAGGTTGGCAAGACAACGCTTGTCAGGGACTTGTTCGGGCATAGTCGCTTCATCACATTAGATGACGCAGCAGTCCTGTCAGCCATTGAGGCGGATCCAGAAGGTCAACTGGCCAGCCTAATGCAAGATCTGGATCAGGCCCCCCTCATTATCGACGAGGCTCAACGGTCCAAGAAGTTGGCGCTTGCGATCAAGCGGGTGGTCGATACAGACCGACGCAAAGGCCAATTTGTTCTCACCGGTTCCTCTAACATATTTACAACCACTGACGTGGCTGACTCACTGGCAGGCAGGATGCGCACGCTGAAACTTTGGCCTTTGTCGGTGGCAGAAGTCAAAAGCGGACCAGTTAGCCACTTGGTGGACTGGGCAATGCAAAAAGATCCGAACCTCGGTCAGATATCCGATCCCGAACCACTTTTACGCAGCGACTACATAGATCTGATTTTGGCCGGCGGGTTTCCAGAAACAAGAGAACTGCCCTTGCGATCACGACAACGTGGATATCGCGATTACATTGATGCCGTTGTTGAGCGGGACGTGGCCGACATAACGCCAGTTCGAAAGCCGGATGCCTTGCGAATTCTGATTGATCAGATGGCTGCGCGATCTGCACAGGAAATCAATACCTCTGAACTCGCCAAACTGACAAAGTTGCAACGTGTGACCGTCGATCAGTATCTTGATATCCTTGTTCGCCTATCGATGCTCACAAAACTCGGCGCCTGGACATCGGGTGAAGGCAAACGTGAGATCAAACAACCTAAGTACCATTTTGTGGATTCCGGAATCGCCTGTGCCTTGAGGCGCTTCACGGACGCGACATTTGCGATAGATAATACACCGCAGGCTTTAGGCGGATTGTTGGAGAGTTTTGTCTCAGGCGAATTGCAGCGCGCTCTTCCAATGCAGGAGTCCGACTATCGGCTCTATCATTGGCGCAGCTCTGAACAGCGCGAAATTGATATTTTGATCGATGGAGGCAATCATCTCACCTGCATCGAGGTGAAATCATCTGCGTCGGTGAGCAATGACGATTTCAAGCACCTGAAGTGGTTCTCAAGCGAAGGTCCGGGACGCACGAAGACTTGTACGGGTATCGTGTTCTATCTGGGTCGGGAAAAACTCTCGTTCGGCGGTGGGAATTTTGCACTGCCGGTGAGTGCGCTTTGGAGCAGGATCGAAGCAGTCCGCCACTAGCCCTCCAAAAAAGAAAACGCAGGCCGTAGCCTGCGTGGTAGTGTCGCAAATTTTGTAAAGGGTTGAGAATGTCCCGTGGACTGGACACAATTATCCAGCGAGCTCAGCGAACTGCTCGAAGCCGAACTTCCCGGATCGGGCGAATTGCCCTTTACGGATCATGTGAGCGACTTCGATGCCAGCTAGAGTGGCTGCGGCCGAATTGAACGATTTGAAGGTCTGCATGGGGCGGGTGATCTTCTTTATGAAAAGGTGATCCTGTTCGATAATATTATTGAGATATTTCACCTGCAGGACCTTCATCAACCAACACCAGTTGCGCATCACCAGCAGGCAATTCATGTTGAAAAGACCGGCTGCGTTCGATCCGCTCTTGTCGATGACGACCCTGTCGGGAAAGCCGTTGTTTCCGATTGCGCGGATGAAGAATGCGGTGGCCGCTGCTTCGTCCCGCCGCTCTGACAGCACGAAATCAAGCGTTTTGCCCTGCTTGTCGATAGCTCGATACAGATACATCCACCGCCCTTTGACTTTCACGTAGGTCTCATCCATCCGCCAAGATCGACCGGTCGGCGTCTTCCGGCGACGGGCTTGCTCAGCGATGGTGTTCGCATATTTCTCGACCCATCGGTTCAGCGTTGCGTGATCAACATCGACGCCGCGCTCAGACATGATTTCTTCGAGATCCCGATACGATACCGCATACCGAACATAGAAATATACCGCGTAAAGGATGACATCTTTCGGGTGGTGCGCGCCTTTGAAATTGACCAATCTCTTAAACCTTGAATGGGATGTCGAAGGGTTGCTCCATGAACGCCACTGTCGAGAAGTGCAACTGGGCGTCAAAACTTTGCGACACTACCCGCTTTTGTCGGACGACGATTTGATTGATCTATTGATCGAAATCTTTCGCTCCGCCAACCAGCTGGTGCGATACTTTGACTGAATGAAGGAGCGTACATGTTTCCGTTTAATCGTGCTTTAATCCCGAAACAAGTGGAGGACGCGTTGGGATCTACCTGCGTCTACAAGCGGGCTGAATTGAGACCCAATTCTCCTTCATTCTTTTTGAGAATCCGCGTGTTGCGGGATCCCGTACATATCTACACAAAGATTCCGGTATGTTAAGCAGCGCCTATACTTTGCGTAGGTAGGCCTGAGATACATGACCTTGGGTCTTGGGTGCATTCTTTAATGAGACGCTACACCAGCGGGTGCCGCCCGTAGACTGGCAGTTATAAACTCGTAAAATAGTTTTATTCGGCAGGCCGACAATCACATTATAGCCAATCCCGGGGCCTGACCTCAACTTTAGCATATCGCCGTTTTCAACACCGAAAACTTCGTAACGACCTGTCTGGCTCGGGGTTTCAGATCCAGAGCCTGAACACGCCATCAGCATAACTAGACATAACGTGAGCGAGATGGTTTTGAGCATCACGCTTCGCGCTCCAATTTCTTGCGCGCCAGCTTACGTGCGCGGCGGACCGCTTCAGCTTTCTTGCGAACTCTTGTCTCAGATGGCTTTTCAAAATGTTCCTTCAGCTTCATTTCGCGGAAAACACCCTCGCGCTGGAGTTTTTTCTTAAGAGCCCTGAGGGCTTGATCAACGTTGTTGTCGCGTACTGAGACCTGCATGTTGCTACCAACACCTTTCTATTGATATTTGTAATATCGTACGGAGATTGTCGGAATGGCAATGCTGTTTGAGATTTTTCATTTTCACAGGCTCAAATTAGGCGTTAGATAACTGTATCTTCTGTGAGGGATAGCGCAACGGAATGGGAGGTGCGGTGATGCCATGTGGTAAAAACTCTGTACGCGCAAATTACCTGTTCTGGACCAGTATTTCGGCTCCATTCACCTTGACGGTAACACCGCCTAAATATTTGAAATAGCGCGCATAGGCCGTTATATCGGCCCGGGCATGCGCGATGGGGTTGCTGCTGTCGCCTGCTTTAACCTGGCCCCATTTGGTGAATGTCGCGTTGGATCATCTCAAGCCACGTGACACAGCCGGAATGCATCGTAGACCGCAGCATGGATGTTGCGGCTGGCCTGTGCATCGCCAATGCGGTGCAGCTCAAACCCCTGACCTTCTCGCGGCTGTTGCCTGTTGCCAATCAGCGCATCCAGATCTGTAACGCCAGCGTTGACGGCCAATTCACGCAGGCCATCAAAAAGCATATTGTCGGGCAGGGTGCCCATATCGACGATCACCTGATCGACGGTCAGCGCCGTTTCCACCCGCGTGAGTTCGTTGATCAATGTGGCGGTCAGGCGGTTCGTCTGCTGCTCAACCGACACCAGCCGCATATCAAGGAGGGGCCGCAGGTCCATATGGGCAAATTCGGTTTTCCAGCGCGTGACCTCAGGATAGGCCTGATCCTGTGCAAGGCCGCCGTCGATGGTGGCAAAGGTGACATCTGATCCGGCGTCATGCGCGATCTTGGCTGCCAATGGTGCGGGATGGCGCCCGGTGCCGTCCCAGACCAGCACGGAGGGCGCTGATTTGCGCTCTTTGGCAATCACGTCCCAGCAGCTGTCGACTAAATCGCTGCCTGGCCCGAAATTGCTGTACGGCAGGCCGCCGGTGGCGAGGATGACCAGATCGGGGTCAAGGGCTATGATGTCGGAGTGCTCCATCAAGGTATTATACTGGATCGCAACACCCAGACGCGCGAGTTCGGACAAGCGCCACTCTATGATTCCGGTCAGATCGCGGCGCCAATCCTGTGCTGCCAGGCGTACCTGTCCACCCGCCATTGCGGTGGCCTCGTGCAGGGTCACATCATGGCCGCGCAAGGCCAGCACGCGGGCTGCCTCCAACCCTGAGGGGCCTGCACCGACCACGACTGCGCGCCGGGGTTTGGCAGCCTTTTCGATGATATGATCAAGGGTGGTTTCCCGCCCGGTTACTGCATTGTGCAGGCATTTGGGCCGATAGGGCGATTGGCAATGCTGGGCACCGACGCAGGGGCGGATCTGATCAACCGCGCCGTTCATCAGTTTTGACACCAGATGCGGATCGGCGATCTGGGCACGGGTCATGCCGGCCATGTCCATATGCCCTTCGGCCACCGCATAGCGCGCAGATGCCAGATCGGAAATGCGTGCCGCATGAAAGACCGGCAGCCGCACTTCGCGCTTGAAGGCACCCACGGCACTGACCCAGGGCGCGATGGGGGTGCCGATGCCGGGCATGTTTTCGACCGTCAGGGCGCGGTTGGTGTCCATGGAGCCGTAGATGGCGTTGAAGAAATCCACCGTCCCCTGTGCCTGCAGCATCCGCGCGGCCTTCACGCTTTCCTCAGGGGTCAACATGCCATCAATCCCCTCGTCGACCACCCAGCGGATGCCGATCACAAAATCATCGCTGACCACGGCACGCATGGCGTCATGCACCATCAGCGTAAAGCGCATCCGGTTTTCCAGCGAACCCCCAAATGCATCCGCGCGCTCGTTGGTGCGGGGCGACAGGAATTGTCCCAGCATATGGCCCCCTGTCAGGGTTTCGATCCCGTCAAGCCCGCCTTCCTCGCACCGTTCAGCGGCGGCGGCATAGGCGGTGATCACGCGGTCGATGTCTTCGCGCAGCATTTCGCGGGGAATCGCACGGTGCAGGGTTTCGCGGACGGGGGAGGGGCCGATCGCGGGTAGCCAGTCATCCAGATAGGGGTCTGCACGGCGCCCCAGATGCGTGATCTGACACATCAGCGCCGCGCCGTGGGCATGCATGCGATCAGAGAATTTTTGCAGATGCGGGATGATGCCGTCGATGCCGACATTCAGCTGGCTGAACACATTCGGGCTGTCCCGTGCCACATTCGACGACCCGCCAAACATCGACAATGCCAGACCACCGCGCGCCTTTTCGACGTGATAAGCCTGATAGGCGTCTTGCGGGAAACCATCCCGCTGCAGCCCGCAGGCATGACTGGTTGACATAATCCTGTTGCGCAGTGTCAGACCCCGGATGGTCAGCGGCTGCAACAGCGGATCGCGCGATGCGATGGATGCGGGGTTCTGCATGGCGCTCTCCGGTTGCTCCAGGTGTCGGCGCGGGCCATGTGCGCTGGGGTCACATTCAAGGCGGGCAGTTGCGCAACGACGTGTCGATCGGGGTGATGATAAGTCAATCGGGGCACGCCACAACCGCTTTTGTCGCTGCAGCCATTGCAGCTTGCAGCATCCTGTGAGCAATTGTCGGAAGTGGTGGCTGAACCCCGGACCTGAAAGACCTCTCGATATGACGACCGCAACCCGTTCCAGGACCTGCCTCTCCGTATTGGTCGTTCTGGGGTCGACACATCTGCTGAACGACCTGATGCAATCGCTGATCCCGGCATCCTATCCGATCCTCAAGGAAACCTACGCGCTGGATTTTGTCCAAATCGGTATGATCACCCTGACGTTCCAGATAGCCGGTGCCCTGTTGCAACCGGTGATGGGCATGGTGACGGATAGCTACCCCGCACCCTATTCGCCCGTTGTGGGCATGATGTTCACCCTGTCAGGTCTGGTCAGTCTGGCCTTTGCTCACAGTTATGCGGTGATCCTTGTTTCGGTGGCGTTGATAGGCATTGGATCGTCGATTTTCCATCCTGAGGCGACGCGGATGGCGCGGTATGCAGCAGGAGGCAGGCAAGGGTTTGCCCAAGGCATCTTTCAGGTTGGCGGGCAGGCGGGTGGGGCGCTGGGGCCGGTGTTTGCGGCGTTCATCGTCGTGCCATGGGGGCAGCCCAGCCTTGCGTGGTTTGCGGTTCTCGCCCTGCTGGCGATGTTGCTTTTGGTCTGGATCGGCAGCAAGCAGCGCCAGATCAGTGCTGAATTTCTGGCCATGCGTGAGCGGCGCAAGACAGAAGTTGAGGCACCGGTTCACGCGCCCCTGACGATCGGCATTGGCCTGGTCATCCTGACCTTTCTGATGTTCACCAAGAAAGCTTTCGGTCATTCTATACCTTCTACCTGATCGAACGCTTTGGTCTGTCCATCCCGGCGTCGCAACTGATGCTGTTTGTCTTCCTGCTGGCGGCGGCGGTGGGCGTGCTGATCGGTGGCATCCTAGGGGACAGGATCGGGCGCTACCGGATCATCTGGATTTCCGTACTTGGCCCGCTGCCACTGACGTTGATGCTGCCTTATGCTGATCTGCTCTGGACCGGTGTGCTGACGATCATGATCAACCTGATCATGGCCAGTGCGTTTGCGTCGATCCTGATCTATGCGATGGATCTCTTGCCGAACCGGATCGGGCTGATTGGCGGGTTGTTCTATGGGCTGAATTTTGGTCTTGGAGGTGTGGCAGCGGGGTTTCTGGGTATTCTGGCCGAAAAATATGGTGTGGAAACGGTCTACCTAATCTGTTCGTTCCTGCCGCTTGCTGGTCTGGCCGCCTGGTTTCTGCCACGGATCGATGAGGGCGGATAAAACGCGCTTGTCGTAGTTCACTTCGACTCACGTGATATATCCGCAAGTTGGGCCGCTCTGTACCAAGTTGCGATAAGGCCAAGTTATCATCACCCAGACTGGTTCCGCCGGATTGAGAAACTGGAAACCGCATAGACTTCTGGAACCAAGATTAACTCTCTTATTCGCCGGTTGAGCTGCTTGGCGCCTAGGTCGTTGCTCGTAAATTCACAAATTTTGGTCATTTCCATCATGGTAGTCCGCCTCTTGCGACAACTCTGAACCTTGCTGGCGCTTGATGATACGGTCCTTGGTGCGAAGCAGCGTAGCTCTGCAGACATTTTTTGCATCAACGGCACCCTCGGCTGAATA